>CALGRN010000134.1 GCA_937880835.1 uncultured Prevotella sp.
CGCAATTATTTTTAACGGATTTGCTATTTATTATATAAGAGATTCAGGTGTTGGCAAGGTTCATCAGATGCACAGCCACAAGTGCTGCTGTCTCTGTGCGCAGACGCGACTCGCCGAGTGTGACGGAACGGAATCCGAGCGACTCTGCCAGTCTGACCTCGTCAACGGAGAAGTCGCCCTCTGGTCCCACAAGCACAATGGTGTCGTTGCCCGGCACTATTGCGTTGCGCAATGAAATCTTCTCGCTAAGCGACGGTTCATCGTAGCAATGGCAGATGAAGCGGTCGGCTGTCTGAGGACAAGACTCGACAAAAGCCTTGAAGTCGGTCATCTCCGTCAGCACCGGCTTCCATGCCTTGTGACTCTGCTTCATGGCTGAAATGAGAATGCGCTCGATGCGTTCATCCTTCACCACTGTGCGCTCCGAGAACTGGCATCTGAGCATTGTCACGGCATCAAAACCTATCTCGGTTGCCTTCTCCATCACCCACTCCGTGCGGTCCATGTTCTTGGTCGGAGCCATGGCGAGGTGCAGATTGCCAGTCCAGGTCTTCTGCTGCGGGTGTGTAGCCGTAATGCGATAGAGGCAGCGCTTCTTTGTTGCCTCGGTGATGACTGCATCATGGAAATTGCCAATGCCGTCGATGAGCACCATCTCGTCGCCAGGGGCAAGACGCAACACACGTACCGCATGTGCAGCCTCATCCTCAGGCAACTCCTGTGCATTCGCAGCATCAGGCACATAGAAAAACCTTACTTCTTTCATTTCTCCATTCTTGCGTATGCCGGCAGGTCGATGTCGGCAAAGTCATTGTCCTGATACTTGAAATATCCTGCAATGCCTATCATTGCGGCATTGTCGGTGGTATAAGAGAATTTCGGGATATAGATTGTCCAGCCATAACGCTTTGCATGGTCTTGGAAAGCATTGCGAAGACCGTTGTTGGCACTAACGCCGCCAGCCACTGCAACATGCTTTATGCCAGTCTGCTTCACTGCAAGGCGCAGCTTCTTCATGAGGATTTCAACGATAGTGTATTCAAGACTTGCTGCGAGGTCTTCCTTGTGATGCTCAACGAAATCAGGGTCTTCCTCAAGCCATTTGTTAAGGCTGTAGAGGAAACTTGTCTTCAATCCGCTGAAACTATAATCAAAACCTTTTATGTGCGGTTCTGAAAATTTATACGCATCAGGGTTTCCTTGACGTGCAAGTTTATCTATAATCGGCCCTCCCGGATAACCGAGTCCCATTACTTTTGAGCATTTGTCTATCGCTTCTCCTGCCGCATCATCTATTGTCTGACCTAAAACTTCCATGTCGTTATAGGCGTTTACTTTTACTATCTGCGAATTTCCGCCACTCACGAGAAGGCATATAAAAGGAAAAGGAGGCACATTTTTATCATCATCATTCTCTTTTATGAAATGAGCCATTACATGACCTTGAAGATGATTTACATCTATCAACGGTATTTCCAATGAACGGGCAAGTCCTTTCGCAAAGCTTACTCCGACCAAGAGAGACCCCATCAGACCCGGTCCTCGCGTGAAAGCTATTGCACTGAGCATTTCTTTTGTTATTCCGGCGCGTTTTATTGCCTGATCAACAACAGGCACGATATTCTGCTGATGTGCTCTTGATGCGAGTTCGGGAACAACACCTCCGTATGCTTTATGCACTTCCTGCGATGCTGTCACATTACTCAAAAGCACGTCATTCCTCAACACTGCTGCGGAAGTGTCATCGCAACTGCTCTCTATTCCTAATATATATATATTATCCATTTATATCTTCTATAAAACTGCCGTTATCTTTATACTTGAAAAAACAACGGCATATTTTTAATGCATGCATTACTTAGTGAGTATTTCCACTCCGTGTTCAGTCATCAAGAACGTGTGTTCCCACTGGGCACTCGGAAGCTCATCACCCGTAATAACTTCCCAACCGTATTTATCTTCGGCATCTATGAACACCTTCCATGTACCCATGTTTATCATAGGTTCTATCGTAAACACCATTCCCGGAACAAGAAGCATGCCCGTTCCCCTATGTCCGTAATGCATCACTTCGGGCTCTTCGTGGAAGTCGAGCCCTACTCCGTGCCCGCAAAGGTCACGCACCACGCCGTAATGATACTTGTCGGCATGCTTTTGTATGGCATGTCCTATATCCCCGACAAAGCAATAAGGCTTTGCCGCTTCTGCCCCAATCTCCAAGCATTCCTTTGCAACTCTTACTAATTGTTCTTTCTCCGGCGTTGTCTTACCTATTATAAACATTCTTGAAGCATCAGCATAATAGCCATCAAGAATGGTTGTAAAGTCAACGTTTATGATGTCTCCTTCCTGCAAAACATCTTCTTCTTTTGGAATACCGTGACAAACCACCTCGTTTATACTTGTGCAAACGGAATTCGGAAAACCTTCATAATTAAGACAAGCGGGCACTCCTCCGTGTCCGACACAATAATCATGACATATCTTGTCTATTTCCAATGTTGTCATACCTGCATGTATATGTTTTGCCACTTCATCCAAAACACCGGTATTGACAATACCGCTTTTGCGAATTCCTTCTATCTGTTCAGGTGTCTTTATCAATGCTCTTGTTGGCACTTCCTTTCCTCTGTTTTCCCAGTACATAACCTGTTTGTCCATTTCTGTCAACGGTTGACCGGACAAGGCGTGCCATCTTTTTTTCTTTCCGAAAACCATCTGTTATTTATTTTAGCGGATACAAAAATACAATTAATTATCGAAAGACCGGTGTCTTTAACCTATTTTTATCGTACTTCCACCGGTGCTGTGGTGTAATAATACATCCAATCATATATATTATTATTGCTGAACATCAGCAAGAAATAGCGCATAATAGGGTTCTCAGCAGCTGCGTCATCGGCTATCTTTATAGTATATTCATTGCCGAAAGCATCATTTGCGGTATATTCTGCATACTTCGCATTTTCTTCTTCTATGCGTGAATTGACAGAAACCACATTATATCGTGAAGTTCCTACATATATAACAGAATCGCCGTCGTTAACTATTGTCATATCTTTCGATTCCAATTTACCGAACTGCTGTGTCTTTGCATCGAAAGGAACTGCTCCGATAACATTATATTTTTGTTTCTGCGCCGATGCTGCAAATGTTGTCATGAGCATCGACAATATAAAAATCATTTTTTTCATACTTCTTTTTTTAATTTTCGATTATATGTCTTTATTATTCTTTTTCAATGATAAAAAGGGATTATAAGGCGTTTTCCCAATCACCATATTGCGGTATTCGGCAGTCAACGCATCTGTTGTTCCGCAACACCCGCCTACGATATTCACTCGTTTCGCATCTATAATATCTTTCATTCCTACTGAAACAGAACTGTCTGTTTCCGGATAAACGCCGTAGAAATCAGGGGTTCCGGCATTCGGGCAGACACTTATATAGCATGAAGTTTTGTCCGAAAGCTCATTCAAAACAGTTTTCGCGGCATTCACCGAGCAACAGTTCACACCAATGGAGAATACGGGATACTCTGCAATTAAAGATATAAGACTGTCTATTGTTTGTCCGCTGAACAACTTTCCGGTATGTTCATTCACCGAGAAACTTACCATAATGGGCAGCGACACGCCTTTTTCTTTCATTACGCATACTGCCGAACTTATTGCTGCCTTAGCATTAAGAACATCGAATACCGTTTCTATCAGCAACGCATCTACACCTCCGCAGACAAGAGCATCCGTTTGTTCAAGATATTCACTGTACATCTCTTCGTAGTCTGCTTTCGCACTCGCTTGCTTTTTCTTGTCTGAAATTGCGGAACGAGACCTGTTCGTCGGTCCTATCACACCTGCCACAAA
>CALGRN010000135.1 GCA_937880835.1 uncultured Prevotella sp.
GTTTTGAGAACAGAAAGATTAGCGGGTGTGATTTCGACTTTTTCAGCGAGTTCATGCTTATGAGTGTAGCGTCTGTCGGTGCATTTATAATAGGAGAATATCCCGAAGGAGTTGCAGTTATGCTTTTCTACTGTATCGGCGAGGCTTTACAAGATATGGCAGTGGGCAAGGCGAGAAACAATATCAAGAGTCTCATAGCATTCTTTCCCGACAAGGCAAGCGTTGTAAAGGATGATGTTACGATAGAAATGAAGCCGTCGGACGTTAAGATCGGAGATATAATAGAGGTGAAACCGGGCGAGCGGGTTGCATTGGATGGTGTACTCGTTTCTGCAAACGCACACTTCAATACCGCTGCTCTGACGGGAGAGAGCATGCCGAAAATGATTGAAAAAGGTGGCGAAGTGTTAGCCGGAATGATTTCTACCGACAGTGTTGTTCGTCTTCGTGTCATCAGAACGGAAAAGGAAAGTGCGGTCATGCGCATAATGAATATGGTGAGCGAGGCAGCGGAACGCAAATCGCCGACAGAACTTTTCATACGCAAGTTCTCGCATGTCTATACGCCGATTGTGTTCGTTCTTGCTCTGCTTACAATCATTTTGCCTTTTATTTACAGTCTGATGAACAGCAACTTCGACTATGTTTTCAGTCAATGGTTTTATCGAGGACTCATATTTCTTGTTATTTCATGCCCCTGCGCACTCGTAATCAGCATTCCGCTGAGTTATTTCGGAGGCGTAGGAGCAGCATCAAAGCGCGGCATTCTGTTCAAAGGCAGCAACTATCTCGATGCGGTTACGAAGCTTGATACCGTTGTTTTCGACAAAACAGGCACGCTTACTACCGGCGAGTTTGCCGTTCAGAATACTGTTGGACTTACGGAAGACGAATGCCATACGGTTGCAGCAATAGAGCAGTCGAGCAATCATCCCATAGCAAAAGCCATTGTGCGCAAATGGGATGGCAACGGTGTTGCAATACAACCGCACGACATAAAGGATATTGCAGGCTACGGACTGACGGCAGAGGTAAGCGGAGAAGAATGGATAGTAGGTACATTAAGGCTTATGAAAAAGCGAAACATTGAATATCCGAATGAGCTTGACGATATTCGGGAAACTATCGTTGCATGTGCGAGAAACGCCCGCTTTGTCGGCTATATGCTATGTGCCGACACGAAAAAGGATGATGCCGAAGAAGCCGTAGAACTTCTCAGGAGAAACAACATTGGCAGAATAGAAATTCTTTCGGGCGACAAGCAAACCATAGTAGATAAGATTGCGAAAGAGCTTAAAGTGGATAACGGATACGGAGACCTGCTGCCCGACGATAAAGTTACGCATATAGAGAAGCTCAGAAGCGAAGGTCGCAACATCGCGTTCGTAGGCGACGGCATAAACGATGCGCCGGTGTTGGCTCTCAGCAACGTAGGTATTGCAATGGGAGGATTGGGAAGTGAGATAGCAATAGAAACCGCAGACGTAGTGATACAAACAGACCGACCTTCGAAAGTGGCAGATGCGATAGCCTTAGGACGAAGAACACGCAGCATAGTTTATCAGAACATAACGTTTGCAATAGGTGTAAAGGTTCTGATAATGATACTCGGAACATTAGGCGCAGCCAACCTCTGGGCTGCTGTTTTCGCAGATGTGGGAGTGGCGTTGCTTGCCATTCTTAATGCCACAAGAAGCTATTACAGATGACGAAGCACACATTGCGAGGACACGAATAAAAACAAAAAAGGCATTGAACGTTCGGAAATACGATTTATTTCCTGTGTTCAATGCCTTTTATTTTATTATTCTTTTCTTATTCTTCTACCAAAGAAAAGTCGTCTTTTCCTACTCCGCAGAGAGGGCATACCCAATCTTCAGGAATATCTTCGAATGCTGTTCCGGGTTCAATACCGCCATCCGGATCACCTATTGCAGGATCGTAAACGTATCCGCAAACATCACATACATACTTTTTCATGTTTTCTCTTGTTTTAAAATTAATAATGTTTATATTAAACTCTATTCTTATTTTAAGATTTGTTCCACCCTTTCTACTATTGTTTCGGGCTTTATTTCGTTCAGACATGCATAGTCTCCGCGCATGCAAGGCTTCTTTCCGTAGATGCTGCAAGGGCGGCATGGCATGTCTGTCTGCACCGCATTTTCCTCTTTCTGATGCCATCCCATGAACCCGGCATAAGGATGTGTAGCCCCCCAAATGCTCACTACGGGAGTATCAACAAGTGATGCGAGGTGCATGTTGGCACTGTCCATTGACACCATTACATCAAGATGGCTCATCAGTATAAGTTCCTCTCCTATGCCGTTAAGCGCAGACGAGGCGTTGATACATTGCTCGTATTTCTCCGTCCAAGCATTCATTATTGCCATTTCTCTATCTCCTCCGCCGAAAAGAAAGATGCGACAACTGGGATGTTTCATAACCAAAGCTTCCACAACTTGTTCCATTTTATCAGCAGGATATATTTTTCCTTTGTGCGCTGCAAACGGAGCTATGCCTATCCATTGCTGAAACGATTTCTTATCGCCTATCGTATCGGGCAGCAGGCGCAGGTTTCCTCCGCTTTCGGGGAATATCGAACGGAAATCCAAATTTATCGGATAACCTAATTTTTCAAGCACATCGGCGTAGTTGCTGAATGACGTCGGCTGTCGTTCCATGCGCTTATCCGAGTCTGATGTCAATCTGCGTTTGCCCGAACGGTGCTTGTTTATGTGAGCCACACGATAGCCGTTGACATTAAACCGCATGCGAAGAAACTCTGAACGGAGCACATCGTGGAAGTCGGCAACGGCAGTAAACTGCTTTGCTGCAAGCCTTCTGTACAGCTTGTTCATGCCCCTTATGCCCTTATACTCTGTGCTTATGTCGGCTTCCATGAAGCCTATATTGGGCGCAAGCCCCTCGAAAAACGTTCTCGCAAAACCCTTGCTCAACACCGTTACGCGTACGTTTGGATATTGTTTCGCAAGCGAATATACCACAGGAACAGCCATTGCCACGTCGCCTATGGCTGAAAACCTCATTATGAGTATATGTTCTGTCTTCACTTCTTATATAAGACAGGATTTGTAGAAGGGTCGTTGTACATCTTCATCTGATGATAAACCTTCATGTATTTCCTTCCTGCTTCTATGTCTTCTATCAACTGCTCGATCGCCGTACTTAAATCTTTCTGTTGTTCGAGAAGCACATTCAGTTTCTCTCTGCATTTCTCACGATGCTCGTCGGAAGCATCCGGGCGTTCGGCTTGCTCTCTCATGTGATATATTTTCAATGCAAGTATCGACAAACGGTCTATCGCCCATGCCGGACTTTCTGTGTTTATGCGTGCATCCGGCAGCACATTCACGTCAGAATACTTATGTCTGAAATACGCATCTATCTGCTCTACGAGATCGGTTCTGTCCTGATTACTTCTGTCTATGCGTCTTTTCAGCGACAGAGCTTCAACGGGATCGATGTGCGGATCGCGTATAATATCCTCGAAATGCCACTGAACAGTGTCAATCCAGCATTTAAGATATATGCGGTTTTCTATTGTGTCGCGGTTGTATGGGTTTATTATCGGCGTGTCAATATCATCCTTTATATGATAATCTTTTATTGCCTGATTGAAGATATTGTTAAATTGTTCAGTCAATGACATTTGCAAATTCTTTTGTTTATTAATTATGCAAAAATAATCTTTTATTTTCAAATAACAAAAAAAAATAAAGTTTTTGGAGAAAATAACAGAAAAGTCGGACTTCAAGCATTGCCTTACCATACATTGCAAACAAGCAGAATGCGGCATGATGAATCTCATGTTGTTGTATTGAAATATCAAATACGATTTGCAGGTATGTTGTTGTCGAAATGCAAAAGCTATTGTTTTGCACTGCAAAAGTTATCCTTTTGCACGGTGAAAGCTATTGTTTTGGAATACAAAACAATAACTTTTGAAAACCGTTTTATATACCGTTGACTTTCAACAATATAGCGTGAGTTGTGCGAATTATGTCCGATGTTTGTCTGAAAGCAATAATCATACACGCACATTATTGTAAATGCAGACACAAAAGGATATGCGGACACACACAGAAAGAAACGGACAGACAGAGCGTCTGTACCTGCAACGAGCAATCAGAGTGTAGGGACAGACCACGTGTCTGTACGAAATTATATTGTGAATATTATATCCTTACAGTCATAAATCCGAATAAATAATGACTATTATTAATTATCCTTTTGTATAGATTGATTGCATGTATTGCTTGAACGGTTACATTTAAATCTGTCGAACGAATTTCGCAGAACCTGCAAAATAATATAACCTTATTTATATTGATGCATTTCCGGCTTCGCTGCGCATACATTTAAGAAACTCATACAATGCCTGTCTTATTGAGCGAAGACCGAAATGCTCCGTCTTTATATCGTCCAACGACATCCATTCTATGTCGGCTTCATCGTCCATAGCTTTGGCATTATCGGCGTTTTTGGCTTCACAAAGATAGAAATGGTCAAGCGTATGCACGTCTATTCCTGAATATCTGTATACATTGGGAAGCGTAAAAAGAAACTTGGCATTGCTTATTTCAAGTCCAGTTTCTTCCTTAACCTCTCTCCTTATGCCTTCTTCTGCCGTCTCTCCTATATCGCAAAATCCTCCCGGAAGGTCGAGCATGCCCTTTGCCGGCTCTACTCTTCTGTGCATTACGAGCAACTCTCCTTTCGTGTTGAGAATGAAAGCAGCAGTCGCCGCGCTTGCATTCATGAAGTATTCGAAACCGCAGTTATCGCATTTTTTGCTCTTTTCGCTTCTAATCTCGAAATGAGAACTGCCGCAAACGGGGCAGTATCTGAACTTTTCCAATACGTGCATAACAATAAAATTCATAAACATTGCCGATATTAAAAATAGTTTATATGCGGCATCCTTATCCAAACAGACTGCAATATTACAAAAAAAATCGCTATCTTTGCATCATATAAACAGAATAATTATAAAAATAAAGACAAATAAATGAAGAAAATAAAGATTATCATCACACTTGTATTAACGGCTGTTGCAGTTGTTGCATCGGCTCAACGGACATTCGATTTGCAGCTGTGGGCAGGCAGGACGCCAAATGACAACGGCGACATAAGAGACACGGCGAAAGTAAGAGTGTTTCTGCCAAACGAGAAAACAGCCACCGGACGCGCAGTTGTTATATGTCCGGGTGGTGGATATGAGACTTTGTCAATGGATAAAGAAGGATACGACTGGGCATCTTTTTTCAACAATATGGGCATCGCCGCAATAGTGTTGAAATACAGAATGCCGCACGGCGAGTATCAAGTTCCGGTGTCGGATGCAGAGGCTGCCATCAGATTAGTACGCGCAAATGCGCGCAACTGGCACATAAAGCTCAACGAAGTGGGTATAATGGGCTTTTCGGCAGGAGGACATCTGGCATCTGTAATAGCAACAAGCGCGCGCGGAGATGCTAAGCCTGATTTCCAAATACTGTTCTACCCGGTCATCACAATGATGCCCGACTTCACTCATAAAGGTACGCACGACAACTTCTTAGGCAAAAATGCGAGCAAGAAAAGAGAACATGAGTACAGTTCAGATATACAGGTTTCGCGCGTCACACCACGCGCATTCATTGCTCTAAGCGATGATGATCACGTGGTTGCGCCTGCAAACGGCTTCAATTATTATCTCGAATTGTATCGTCATGACGTGCCTGCCACGCTGCACATATATCCCGACGGCGGTCACGGTTGGGGCATAGGGCGCGAATTTAAGTATTCTATTGAAATGCAGATGGAGCTGAAAGCATGGCTTAACAGCTTCTGAAAGCGTTACGAAACTATATCAATCTCTGCTGCAAAGCATATTTGTGTTTTGCAGCAGAGATTGTTTTTTATGCATATCGGAATATATAACGGTTAAAGAATAAAGTGTTTCCGAAACCACAAATAAATATCATTAATAAGACAAAATGACACAAATAACTGTCATAATGTCGCGTTTTCCGGTTTGGTATATAGCTTGCGTAATGGTTATCGAACGCAGAAGCGAAAGCGGAAGCGTAAGAAAACAAACATAATAGTATAAAAATAAAAAGATGGAGGATTTAGTTATGTTACCGATTATGCACAGAAATTCATGGTTACCGGAAGTGTTCAACGATTTTATAAACACAGACTTCGCGCCTCGTGTAAATACAACGTCACCGGCAATCAATGTTATAGAGAACGAAAAAGAATACACGGTGGAGCTTGCTGCACCCGGTTTGAAGAAAGAAGATTTCAACGTAAACATAGACAATGAAGGCAACTTGTCTATCAAGATGGAACGTAAGGAAGAGAAAAAGGAAGAAGATAAGAAGCCAAAGAAATCTGCTGAGGAAAAGCAGATGATTCTTTGGCGAAGAATATATAAGGCATTGATAGTCACCCTGGTATTGATTGGTTCTGCTCTTACGGTTTACTGTGGATGGCAATTGATTAATTTGATATGATTTTCGCAAACAAAGAATATTTCCTTCTCTTTCTGCTGCTGATACCTTATATCTGGTATCTCTATCGCAGCTCAAAGAAATCAGCCACAATGCTTGTTGCTGATACTTCGGGCTATTCCAAGTTGCCGAAGTCATTACGCCAACGACTGATGTGGTTGCCAAATGCGTTGCGTGCCGCTATGATTGCAATGCTCATCTTTGCCCTTGCCAGACCTCAGACAAGCAGTTCCTGGGGCACTCGCACAGCAGAAGGCATTGACATAATGCTTGCTATGGACGTTTC
>CALGRN010000136.1 GCA_937880835.1 uncultured Prevotella sp.
GTCAGGGAGAAGGAACGACATACGATTATAACGGAAGAGAAATAAAAGGAGTGTGGAACAATGACACTCTGACAAGCGGAATAAGGACTGATTACGAAGGTATTTACAACGGTGCATTTAATAAAAGTCTGCTCGCAAACGGTCATGGCAGATACACAAGCAATAACGGAGAGTTCTACGAAGGATATTTCAAAAATGACAAGAGATATAATTTCGGATTTTCAATAGCACCTCATCGACCGATGAGATTGGGTGAATGGAAAAACAACAGATATTACGGCGAAAAACTTAGATATACCTCTGAGCGCATCTATGGAATAGATATTTCAAAGTATCAGCACGAGATTGGCAGACGTGTATATAAGATACATTGGGATAAATTACGCATAACGCATCTCGGTAAAATAAGCAATAAGCGCATAAGCGGCAATGTTGATTATCCTATATCGTTCGTTTATATAAAGTCAACAGAAGGGAAAACCGTAAGAAACAAATATTATCACTCTGACTATGAGCAAGCCAGAAAGAGAGGAATACACACCGGTACTTATCATTTCTTCTCTACCACATCATCGGCAGAAGAACAGGCGCGCTTCTTTATCAGGCACAGTAAGTTCAGCAAGGGTGACTTTCCGCCCGTACTCGACGTTGAACCGTTCCCGAGCCAGATAAGAAAAATGGGCGGAGAAGAGGTGTTGTTCAACAGGATAAGAACATGGATGAACATCGTGCATAGGCATACGGGAGTGCGCCCGATATTGTATGTCAGCCAGATGTTTGTAAACCAATATCTGAGAAATGCCCCCGACATAAAGAAAAATTACGACGTATGGATAGCAAGATATGGTGAATATAAGCCCGACGTGAAGCTCGTAATATGGCAGCTTAGTCCGGACGGCAGGGTGAACGGAATTAAAGGAGACGTTGACATAAATGTATTCAACGGATACCAAAACCAATATAACGAATTTCTTAAAACCAAAAGGATAAGATAATAATACGTTCTTGATTTCACAGGGACATTATAAAAACATATCATTCGGACATGACAGGCTGTATTTGTTTTTATAAATGAGAATTGTTTTTTACTGAAAGCGCGTTAGATGAAATCGAACCGAGAGGTTTAATTATAACCATTCAGAACATAATAACAGAGCAATTGAAAAATATCGCTATTAATAAAATCATCAGACAGTCATACTCAATCAGTCTCATTTTAATGCAGCGTAAAATCATGATTATATAAAACGTTTTTCAAAAGCTATTGTTTTGCAGCGTAAAAGGATAACTTTCAGGACTCAAAAGGATAGCTTTTACACTGCAAAACAATAGCTTTTGAAATACCGTTTGCAACGTCTTGATTTTCAGGCTCATACGAATATGGATTTATTAATGTAGATTATGCACGAGCAACGCTACACAATATATTGTAAAAAACAGGAAACAAAGAGTCGTTTTCGTATAAAGCCACCTTATTTTAATATAAATTCGCAGGACTGATTTTGTTTAAATCATTCTTCTTCCGTTGTCCGAACAGCTTTTCTTAAACGTATTGAACAAGGCATGTAACACTATTGTAATATCCGTTTAAAAGTGTTGTAATATCGGACTTCTACTTTTGCAGCGGAATTTAATTAAGAAAAAGAAACATGAGTGAAATCTATTTGATTATCGTCGTATTTCTGCTTTGTCTTGCAGTTTTCGACTTGTTTGTAGGTGTCAGCAACGATGCCGTAAACTTTTTGCAGTCAGCCGTTGGCGCCAAAGTTGCCAAGTTTCGCACCGTATTGATAATTGCGTCTGCCGGAGTTGCAGTCGGTGCTGTGATGTCTTCCGGTATGATGGATGTCGCACGACATGGTATCATGAGTCCGAACAACTTCACGTTCAATGAAGTTATGACTATATTCCTTGCCGTAATGGTGACAGACGTCATTGTATTGGACATGTTCAATACGTTAGGACTGCCTACATCAACAACCGTTTCGCTCGTTTTCGAACTTCTCGGAGGTACATTCATACTCGCCGTAATAAAAATGGCAGGAGACGAAACGCTCGTTTTCGGCGATCTGCTTAACACGGATAAGGCACTCAGCGTTATCATAGCAATCTTCGTTTCTGTTGCGATAGCTTTCTTTTTCGGTGTTATCGTACAATGGATTTCACGAGTTGTATTCACATATAACTACAAGAAACACACCAAATACTCTATTGCCATATTCGGAGGAATTGCTTTCACAGCACTTTCTTACTTCATTTTCCTCAAAGGATTAGGCAAATCGCCTTATATTTCCGAAGACACGCGCCATTGGATAGATGAAAATATGAGCATGTTGCTTATATATACATTTGTAATATCAACATTCTTCATGCAGGTTTTGCATCTTATGCGCATCAATGTGTTTAAGTTTGTCGTTCTCATGGGAACGTTTGCGCTTGCAATGGCATTTGCAGGAAACGACCTTGTAAACTTTATCGGAGTGCCTCTTGCAGGACTTGACTCTTATAAAGACTATATGGCAAACAGCAACGGGGTCGGTCCTGAATCGTTCATAATGCACTCTCTTATGGAAAGTGCAAAGACACCGCCTTTTTATCTCATGGGTGCAGGCGTGATAATGATTATCGCTATGGCTACATCAAAGAAGGCTCACCGCGTAATAAAGACAAGTGTTGACTTGTCACGTCAGGACGATGGCGATGAAATGTTTGGCTCAAGCCGCGCTGCAAGAAGAATTGTCCGCGCTACACAGGATATCAATACTACCGTTTCGCGCAGCATTCCGAAAAGCATGCTTAACTGGATAAGCAGTCGTTTCAATAAGGACGAGATGACACTTGACGAAGGTGCAGCGTTCGATGTGGTTCGTGCGGCAGTCAATCTTGTACTTGCTTCTATGCTCATAACAATAGGAACAAACTATAAACTTCCGCTTTCTACCACTTATGTTACATTTATGGGGGCTATGGGAACAAGTCTTGCAGACCGTGCATGGAGTCGTGAAAGTGCTGTTTTCCGTGTTACGGGAGTTATTTCGGTTATCGGTGGATGGTTTATTACCGCCATTGTGGCATCAGTAGCATGTGCAATCGTATGTCTGATTATGTACTATGGAGGCATTGTTGCACAGTCTGCTTTCATGATATTGGTAATATATCTTCTCATTAGGTCTGGTAAGAAGTTCAAGAAGAAGAATGAAGATACCGACAAACAAGAGTTTTTCCGTCTCATGATGCGTACACGCGACCCCGAAATAGTATGGGATTTGCTCAAAAAACAAGTGTGCCGTACACAGAGTTTCATGTCAAACTTCGCATACAGACAGTTTAATCTCATCATCGACGGATTGGAACATGAGAAGCCGGGTGAGTTACGTCGCGTGGCAAGAGACCTTCGCAACGAGAAATTAGAACTGAAAAAATATCGCCGTTTGGAAGTGCTTGCATTGCGTCGTGCACCTATGGAGACGGCAATAGAGCGCAACACATGGTATCACATCGGAATAAGCGCATGTCAGCAGTATATATATGGTCTTTCACGTATGCTTGAACCGATTAAGGAACACGTTGACAACAACTTTAATCCGCTTCCAAAAGAATATATAGATGAGTATAAGCCGATACACAGAAAGATAAACGAGCTGATGAGCCGTACTGAAAGTATAATCTCAACAGGTCATTACGAAAATTACAGAGAAATTCTCGAAGAAGCAGACCAATTAAAAGACGAGCTTTCAGTTGTGCGCAAGCGTCACATAGACAGAATACAGCATGCACGCGATAACAATCATCTGCAAATTTCGCTTGTATATCTTAACATTCTGCAAGAGAGTCAGCAGCTGCTCAGCAATATGCGTCATCAACTCAGAGCGGCAAAGAGATTTGCAGAAAACTGATGAATATGGAAAGATAAAAGATTATCTTCAATAGAACTTAATAAATAAAAAGAGCAGGAAGTTTATCTTGTTTTCTTATGGCACAATATAATTGATGAGATGACCATAAGTAACTTACAAGAGAAACTTCCTGCTCTTTTTTGCTTTTATTCATTTTCTTTGAATTAATCTGCACGTTATTTATAAGTCGAAACTTTTAATATTCTTATATATAATAACCACCAAGTTTATTAAAGAAAAACGTTCACACACGACACAATAATTATTGCATTAATTTTCAAAAGTTATTGTTTTGCATAGCGAAAGTTATGTTTTTACGCTATAAAAGTTATCTTTTTACAAAGCAAAACAATAACTTTTGAAATAAGTCTTTTATACTGTTTATTTTCAACTACATTAATGTGAGTTCGTCGAAGTCACATTGTTCAACATTTAAAAGTTACATGCCATTGCTCAAAAAATATACTTTCACAATGCAGAAACTCATTTGTTGAATATTATAAAGTGTATATGGCTGCATAAATTTATTATCCTTACGTGAGTTCTCCGAATTATAATTATTCGATAATTATATGAATGTCGCTTCTTGTTTTATCGCTCTGTTTGTCCGGCAGAATGGTTTTTATTAATTATAAAAAGCCATTAAACAGTGCTTTTGCACCACCCAACGAATAGGATATAAAAGACGTTGTTTTTGTATTCGAAATGTTTCTTGTTGCCATATAGATACGAGAAAGTTTTGTTATGCATTTCTCGGACAGACACTTGGTTTGTCCTTACATTACGATTGTAACGTATATATTATATCCTGCATGTAGGGACGTGCCCTGTGCGTGTCCGAATTGCCATGTGCCTGTTTGAATTTAACAATGTAGAATGTATAAGACTGTTGGTTATCGGACAGACACAGGGTCTGTCCATACATTCTTATTGTAACGGTTATACTTAAATCTCTTGTATTGAATTAACAGAACTCGGATTAATTAATAATTTAAAGTTATAAAAAAACTCATTATTCATCAGATTATCAAACGAATTAAATTCATCGAACTCACGTATCCTTATGGTTAAAATAGTATGATATCAACAAGTTGTAGGTTGTGTTTGTATGAAAACAAATAATATAACATACAGAGTATAATTGTCGTTTCGACGTGTGAATACGGCATGGAAAATACGTTTGAAGAAGAAGTTAATATTATATGTAACATTATGACTACGGGCAATATAAAATATTCCTCTCTCTCGCCAGAGTTCGGCAGCATGATTGTTTTAAACATGTAAAGCACGGAAATGTATAAAGAAACGGTTGACATTATTATATAAAGCAGGTGAAGATGTTAGATATCACCTTCATTTTTGTATCTCTCATATTGTTCTTTCTTTATCCGTTTCTCTATTTCCGATAAAGATTTTCCGCCGGTAAACATTGATTTTATCCATACGCAGACTACGAACGTTACCATTGTTACGACAGCTCCG
This sequence comes from uncultured Prevotella sp., assembly GCA_937880835.1. GTDB lineage: Bacteria > Bacteroidota > Bacteroidia > Bacteroidales > Bacteroidaceae > Prevotella. The sequence goes on from CALGRN010000136.1 coordinate 5,379, forward strand.
GCAACCCATTTCATTATTTCGTGACCGATGTTTACTTTGTTCATGAATATAAGACCTGCTGCTACGGGTATTACAAACATCAATATGCCTGTGCTGCCATTCATTTTGTAGCTGTCGAGAGTTTCATTATATTCCTTGTCTTTAAGCAATATTTCGCTCTTTTTCTTGTTCCATATTTCTTCAAATTCCTTTTCCATGTTCTTTATAAATCAATAATCAGTTATGTTGTTAAAGTTTCTTTTAAGCATGTAAGCATTATACAAACATCATATCGCTCATTATAGAGTCGCTTATGTATAATCCTTTTTCAGTAAGTCTCATGTTCTTGCCTGCTATCTCGACAGTGCCTTGCTTTATGTATTTGTCGGCATTTGCAATCAGATGATTGAGATATTTTTCATCAAGAGCACTCATGTCGATACCCTCTTTCGTGCGCATTGCAGTCGTTATCATGTCGTTATATCTCGTATCTTCATCCAAGATTTCCATTTCCATCGGTATTTCGCCGCGCTCTATGCTTGCAATATACTTCCTTATATCTGCAATATTCCATTGTCTCGACTTTATATCGTAAGAGTGGGCGGATGCTCCTATGCCAATATAAGGTATTTGTCGCCAATAGTTACTGTTATGAATTGAACGAAATCCACGTTTTGCAAAGTTGCTTATCTCATAGTGTTCGTATCCTGCCGAAGCCATTTTGTCCGCAAGCATGCTATACATGGCAAGGCTTGTTTCCTCGTCTATTTCTCTTATTTCATTGTTTTTGAGCATAGAGAACAGCGGCGTACCTTCTTCGTACATAAGACTGTATGCCGAAATATGCTCTACATCAAGCGAAATCGCTTTATCTATGTCTCGTTTCCATTCATCCGATGTTTCGTATGGAAAGCCGAACATCAAGTCAATGCTTATATTCTTTATTCCAAAATCACGCAGAATTTTAATCGCACTGCTTATGTCCTGCGCGTTATGACGCCTTCTAAGGAAGCGCAATCTCTCGTCAGAAAAGGTCTGAACACCCATGCTTATGCGGTTTACAGGCGTGGATTTAATGCTTTCGGCAAATGAAAAAGTAACATCATCGGGGTTTACTTCCATCGTGATTTCGTTGACCGTATCACTTAAAGAGAATTTCTCTTTTCCGCTTACTTCATGTTTTCTGCCGAAATACACCTTATTTATATGGCTGAAAATCTTTTCCAATTCTTCACGTTTCAGCTGCGAAGGTGTCCCGCCACCTATATATATAGTGGATATTTCGGAGCTTTGCATGTTCAAATAATCTTGTCTAAGCTCCATTTCTCGGCACAATGTATCTACATACATGCTTCTGTAAGAAGACAAGGTACTGCTGTAAAATCCGCAATATATGCACCTTGAAGCACAGAAAGGAATGTGTATATATAGTCCGCACATGTTATTTGCC
>CALGRN010000137.1 GCA_937880835.1 uncultured Prevotella sp.
GCCTGCCATAATTGCAAGTGTTCCTGCAATAGCTCCTGGTTCGCCGCCGGATACCGGTGCATCTACAAAACCAACTCCCTGCTCTTTCAGTCTTGCATAGCATTCTTTGAATTCAACCGGTGTAACAGAGCTCATATCACACACAATGCTTCCTTCTTTCAAGGTAGATGCAACTCCGTTCTCATCAAATAAAATAGACTTTACAATATCTCCGCTTGGAACAATAACGAACACAACATCGCAGGTAGCTCCGATTTCTGCGTAACTTCCTTCGGTTGCTCCTGCTGCGACTACATCAGCAACCGCCTCTTTGTTTAAATCTGTTACAACAAGATCAATGCCTGCTTTTACCATGTTTTTTGCCATTGGTCTTCCCATAATTCCAAGTCCGATAAATCCTACTTTCATACTTCTTACTTCCTTTCTTTTGAAATTGTTTGTTTCTGTTTTTTCTGAAATAATCCGTTCATTATTTCGTTTTCTAACTTCACTTTACTACACACCGGTATACCGGTCAATAGATTGTTTCTCTTTCTCCCTTTTCTACATAATTCACCCCTTATTTTTGTGCAAAATTAATATATTTTTTTCAGTATTTGAGTATTTTTTTCGTATTTTCGCAAGGTAATAGAAATATGGAAACAAATAATGAGCAAGTATAATACAGCGGAGAAACATTACCGGCGCGACTTTATCACACGTTCGTCGCTTATCATAATCACTGTTGCAATAATAGTTTGGTGTCTGCCGAGAAACGAAAGAGAGCAGCTAAGTTACGATATAGGAAAGCCATGGCTATACAGTTCACTGATAGCTAACTTCGATTTCCCTGTCTATAAGACAGATGAAGCGATAAAAGCGGAGAAAGATTCGCTCATGATGTATTTTCAACCGTACTACAACTATAATCAGAATGTAGAGAAAGAGCAAATCTCCAAGTTCCTGAATGATTTCAGAAATGGCATTCCCGGTGTTCCCGAAGGCTATGTAAACATTATAGCCGACAGGCTGCACAGGCTTTACCAATCAGGTATCATGAATGCTTCCGAGTATTCGGAAATAGCGAAAGACTCTACGAGCATTGTAAGAATAGTAAGTGGAAGAAGTGCTTCGAGCATGCAGATAAACTGTATCTACTCTCAAATAGCGGCTTATGAGAAGCTGTTTCTTGACGAAAAGTTAGGCAAGGAGAAGCAAATCTTGCAGCGGTGCAATCTGAATGAATATATAGAACCTAATCTTGTTTACGACAAAGAGCGCAGCGACACTGAACGAAACGAGCTTCTAAGCGGCATTGCACCTGCAAGCGGAATGGTCGTAAGCGGTCAAAAGATAATCGACAGGGGTGAAATCGTGGATGAAGGAGACTTCCAAGTGCTCAGTTCTTTTGAAAAAGAAATGCAGCGACGCAATGCCTCTTCAAAAGAGATAAAATCGACAGTGATAGGTCAAACCATTTTCGTTACGATAATGGTATTGTTGTTCACGATGTTCTTGGCGTTGTTCCGACGAGACTATTTCGAGAAACCGCGCAGCATAGCAATGCTTTATTCAATGCTGGTGATATATCCCGTTATTGTTTCTCTTATGATAAGACACCATGTTCTGAATATATATCTACTGCCTTTCGCCATAGTTCCCATCTTCATACGCGTGTTTATGGATTCCAGAACGGCATTCATCACACATGTTACCATGATACTTATATGCGCAGCCGCAGTGAGATATCAATACGAATTCATCATAATACAGCTTGTGGCAGGGCTTGTGGCTATATATACCCTGCGCGAACTGTCGAAGCGAGTGCAGCTTTTTAAGGCTGCCTTGCTTGTAACTATATCCTGTATTGTCGTATTCTATGCTATGCAACTTATGCAGGACAGCGATGTTGTGTTGCTTGATTGGGACATAGTAATTTACCTTGTGGGCAACGGAATCCTTCTTTTGCTCGCCTATCCGCTTATGTATCTTATAGAAAAGACATTCGGATTCACATCATCGATTACCCTTATAGAGCTTTCCGATACCAACAAAGACCTGCTGAGGCAGTTAAGCGAGGTTGCACCGGGAACGTTCCAGCACTCCATTACGGTTGGAAATCTTGCATCGGAGATAGCAAACAAGATCGGCGCAAGGGGACTTCTCGTGCGTACGGGAGCATTATATCACGACATAGGAAAGATGGTTAACCCCGTGTTTTTCACCGAAAATCAGGCAGGAGTGAACCCTCATGAGAATATGTCGTATAAAGAAAGCGCGCAGATAGTGATAAGCCATGTCTCAGAGGGGCTGAAACTTGCAGAGCAGAACAATCTCCCGAATGTTATAAAAGATTTTATAATGACTCATCACGGCACAGGAATGACTAAATATTTTTATGTTTCCTACAAGAACGAACATCCCGATGATGATGTAGATACAAATCTTTTCAGCTATCCCGGTCCTAATCCTTTCACGCGCGAACAAGCTATACTGATGATGGCAGACACTGTTGAAGCTGCTTCACGCTCGCTTCCCGAATACACGGAAGAAAGCATAAGCGAGCTTGTAAACAAGCTTATAGACAATCAGGTGGCAGAAGGTTACTTTAAAGAATGTCCTATAACGTTCCGCGATATATCAATAGCAAAGCAGACGTTGATAGAAAGATTGAAGGCGATATATCATACCCGAGTATCTTATCCGGAGTTGAACAAATCTTGATTAGCCTACTTTAAAATATAAAGGAAACAAGTACGTAATATCAGGAATTTGAAAGTTGCCTTTCAAAAGTTATTCTTTTGCTTGCCGAAAGCTATCCT
>CALGRN010000138.1 GCA_937880835.1 uncultured Prevotella sp.
ACTAACCCCGAATCAACCAAACGTTTAATTCTTACTGAAAGAGTTGCCTCAGTAATATGAAGTTTTTGAGCTATTTTTGCGATAATAAAAAACGATATATGAGAATAGCAATATTTTGTTCTGCCAACGAAAATATAGACAAAGAGTATTTTCGTTTGACAGAGGAATTAGGACAATGGTGTGCCGAAAATGGGCATACTGTTGTTTACGGAGGATGCAACATGGGACTTATGGAATGTGTTGCGAAGTCTGCCCACGATGCAGGAGGGCAGACAATAGGCATAGTTCCCTCCATTATAGAGAAGAACGGAAAACTGTCCGACTATGTTGATGTGCATATTCCTTGTGACAATCTGAACGACAGAAAAGAGCTGATGACAAACAAAAGCGACGTTTTCATCGCGCTTCCGGGCGGTATAGGTACGATAGACGAAGTGTTTACCGTATTGGCTTCGGCTACGATAGGGTATCACAACAAATGCGTTATATTATATAACATGTGCGGTTTTTGGAATTCCTTGATTGCCGTTCTTGACGATTTGAAGAACAAAGGAATGATAAGAGGAGATTATGAGAAGCACCTTTCGATAGCCGAAAACCTCGATGAAATCGACGAAATTATAAAAAACATATAACATTCTCCACCTTTATTCTATACCAATCAGCAAACAAAGGATTTTCCTTTCTTATGAAATAAAACGGAGTCGATGCAGTTTGACACAATCAAACTGCATCGACTCCGTTTTATGTTTGCATACAGCGTATTGCCGTATGCTATTTTCTTTCCGAAATAAGACGTTCAGCCATTGCCTTGCCCAATGCCTCGCATTGCGCCGCTGTTGTCTCATCGAGAGCTTGTTTCATGTCAACGGGATTGCCTATTGCTTCAAAATGCAGATGATTGTCATTCCATTCCTGTATTTTCGAAACCGCTTTGCTTGCCCATCCGTGACTTCCGAACCAGCCTATAACATGATTTTTAATGTCTCTGTTCGCTATTTCGCTGAGCAAAACATCCATTTCATGATACAAACCGGTATTGTATGTAGGTGCGCCCACTATTATTGCTTTATATCTGAACACGTCTCGCAGGATGTACGAATGATGAGTTTTCGACACATTATAAAGCACGATATTCTTTATTCCCGCACGACTTGCCGCACGTGCGATAGTCTCTGCCATGCGCTCAGTGTTGCCGTACATCGTTCCGTAGCATATAACGATACCCTCATCAGCATCGTAACGGCTCATTCTGTCATACATTCCGACCACCTTTTCGAGATGTTCGTGCCACACAGGACCATGCGTAGAGCATATATAGTCTATCTTTACGCCGCTCAGTTTCTTCAATGCGTTCTGTACGGGGATGCCATATTTTCCTACGATATTGCTGTAATAGCGTATCATTTCAAGCCAGAAGCCGTCACAATTCATATCCTTATCAATGATACCTCCGTTCAATGCACCGAAGCATCCGAATGCATCTCCCGAGAAAAGGATATTGTCTGTGACGTCAAGCGTCATCATAGTCTCGGGCCAATGCACCATAGGCGTCATGTAGAAGTTGAGAACATGATGTCCAAGTTCGATGGAATCGCCGTTTTTCACTTCTATTTTGTTTTCCTCAATACCATAGAATCCTTTCAGCATTTCAAACGTTTTCTTGTTTCCTATTATCTGTACTTCGGGATAATATTTCTTGAAAAGCGCGAGCGAACCGCTATGGTCAGGCTCCATGTGGTTTATTACGAGATAGTCTATCTTGCGGTCTCCGATGACGCGGCGTATATTCTCGATGAACTGAACGAAGAAACTTACATCGACAGTGTCTATCAAACACACCTTTTCGTCATCGATAATGTATGAGTTGTATGATACTCCGTCAGGCAAGGGCCATAATCCTTCAAATAGATTTTTGTTGCGATCATTGATTCCTACATAATGAACGTTGTTCTTTATTTGTGTCATATTCATTTTTATAATTTAGTAAATTCCTCTTTCATTCTATTTCCGAACTCTGTTGAAACATAGTTATAAAGCCCTTTGCAGCATTCGGCAGAAAACCGTTGTGCGCATTCTATAACTTTGTCCCATTGTTCTTCCGTCATACCTTTGTTTAAAACATCGCGTGTTATGCCATGTTTGAGCAGTCCGAATATAAACCCTGCGTTGAAATTATCACCTGCTCCTATCGTGCTTACAGTTTCCGTTTCCACTGCGGGATATTCTTTTCTGAAACCGTTTTCTGCTCTCAATACCACCGGTTTTGCCCCATTGGTGTATATAAACCTTTTGCAATAGAACGAAATCTCTGCATTATATACTCTGTCAGGGTCGTCGATGCGATACAAAACCTTAAAATCCTCACTGCTTCCACGCACAAAATCGGCATATTCGAGGTTCTCTATCAAGTTAGGAGTAATCTTCATGATGTCGTTTTTATGAGCTTCGCGGAAGTTTACGTCATAATATATCAGTGCACCATGATTGCGAGCATACTCCAACAAGCCCATAACCTGCGGGCGGATGACGGGGTTTACCGCATAATAAGAACTGAAAACCACGATGTCTTCGGGCTGTATGTCAGGATAAACGAAATCCAGTTGGTCGTGAGGATGGTCCTTATAGAAAAGATATTGTGCGTCATTGTTTTCGTCAAGGAATGCCAGCGAGATAGGCGATTTGCTTTCGTGAAACACGTTTACATTATCAGCGTTGACGCCGTTTTCTTTCAGAAACGTTATTATATAATCCCCCACACGGTCGTTTCCTGCTTCGCTTATGAAGGTGGTGTTAATGCCCGAGCGTCCCAATGAAACTATCCCGTTGAACGTTGAACCTCCCGGATAAGCTCCTATGGGCTGTTCATTCTTGAAAATAATGTCGAGAACAGTCTCTCCGATACCTATAACTTTGCGCATCTGTTTTAATTTGTGTGGTGCAAAGATAATGCAATTAGCTTGAAGGACAAAGGAACATTAATTATTTTTTGATTTAAGGCAGAGTTTTTAGATGTTGTGACAAGGCTTCGGGTCTATTGCCTGAAACGTTGCGGAAACATGGAAAAACCTGCTGTTTCCGAGTCTTGAAGCATTGATTGGCACAAGTTCTATAAATTCATTTTGATACAGTTGAAAACAACGTGTATATAAGACGTATTCCAAAAGCTATTGTTTTGCATTGCAAAAGTTATCCTTTTGAGTCATGAAAGTTATTCTTTTACACTGCAAAACAATAGCTTTTGAAATGCCGTTTTTTATGTCTTGAACTTCAATGTCATACAAAGTGATAATTGAAATTGTGTTTTCAGCGTAACGATAATGATAAATTCAATGAATAAAACGCATTTTACGTTGGAAAATAATAACACTTGTTACACAGAGACAAAATATGAATTGTTTTTTCGTATAAATCTTTATTCTGTCTGTATATATTTTTGTTTTTATTCAAAAAATACGTATTTTTGCGAAAAACTTATAAAAATGGCAGATAAAGACGGCGTCAGGCTTGTTATCGTAGTGCCTTGTTACAACGAGGAAGAGGTGCTTCCCGAGACGGTGAAGAGGCTTGTCGGACTTATGAACGGAATGCGTTCCGACGGTATGATAAGCGCAGACAGCAGAATACTTTTTGTGAATGACGGTTCTCGTGACAACACTTGGGAGATGATAAGCAGATATAACGAGACGGAAGATTATGTGTGCGGAGTAAATCTTGCAGGCAATGTGGGGCATCAGAATGCCCTTATGGCAGGACTGTACACGGCAAAAGAGCTTGGCGACGCAATAATATCAATAGACGCAGACTTGCAAGACGACGTCAATATCATACCCGAAATGGTGCGTAAGTATAACGAAGGCTTCGATATTGTGTATGGAGTGCGACGCGAGAGACGTAAAGACACCTTCTTCAAACGCAACACCGCTCTCGCTTTTTATCGCCTGATGCGCTCTCTCGGCGTAAAATCAATATACAATCATGCCGACTATCGGCTCATGAGCAGACGCGCAGTAGAGCAGCTTTGCAACTATCGTGAGCGCAATCTTTTCTTGCGTGGCATCGTTCCTCTTATAGGATACGACACCACTTCGGTTTATTATGACAGGGCAGAGCGTTTCGCCGGCGAGAGCAAATACCCGTTAGGCAAGATGATAAACTTTGCCGTTGACGGTATAACATCATTCAGCACCAAGCCCGTGCGCATGATTCTGATGCTCGGAATAATATTCCTTTTCGTGGCACTGGGCATCCTTGCATATGTAATTCATGCAGTCATGACAGGTAATACCGTTCCCGGCTGGGCGTCAATAATTATCTCCTTATGGCTTGTAGGAGGCACGCTGCTGGTAGGAATGGGCATCATCGGCGAGTATGTGGGCAAGATTTACATAGAAGTAAAAGACCGCCCGAGATACAACATAGATGAAGTCCGGCTGAAAAAAGATGACCGAAGATAAGTTTACAGATGCTTTCCGGCACGCAGAAATTAAGCATGAATGACGTTTTAATACTGCTTTCGGAAAATGAAACTGCGAAAAAATAAATGAAAGAGAACACATAATGACGCACAGGAGAATAAAAATATCATGATTAATGCTTTTCAACGATTATAAGGAATGCATCACAATTATTATCATTTTATAAACATGAAAAGGATTATTTCAATAATTTGGATGTCTGTTTTGATATGTTCAATGTCGGCAAACACAGCGGGAAAGGATTTCCGAAAAGATGTTTACGAACGTTGGGCAAAGCATTCCAATGAATATCTGATGCGTTTCGGTAATAGCAAAATGCTTGATCCTGACATCCGTCAGAAAGATCTTGCGTTGCTGTGTTTCACTATTGTGTCCAATCGTTATACCTCCAATCAGTACAAAAAAGAAGATTTGCCGCTTATTGTGAATGCCATGAACAGCATAGGATATATGTATATGTTTGTATATTATGACTATCCGAAGTCATATACGTCTCTCGATATGGCGCGAGAGATAGCCGAACGCGAGCAAATGAATAAGGTTCTGCCGCGCATTTATTTGGATATGGCGTTGCTTAAAATGATTTCTAACGAGGCACAACAATCAAGAGCGAGAGTAGATGAGACAATTCGTGGATTGAAAAAGCCATTCTATGCCGCGCTTAAACAAAAAGATTGGAATATACTTATTATCGCATTGAGCAACATAGTTAATCTTTCTGTGGTTCCGGTAAATCAAACCGAGTCGATACAAAAGGAAATCGACATCTTCTATAAGCTCAATTTGCAAGACAGTATTCCGCAAGTGAAACATCTTTATTATACGTGCAAGGCTGCCGAGATGTTTAAAAAGAAAAATTACAGGAAAGCTTTGGAATATTATCGTAAAGCAGATAAATATATTTTTGTTAAACAAACGCCTGAGCGTTATAGGATACAAGACTTTATAAATATGGCTTATACGCATCGTAAATTGGGAGAGAACGACGAAGCCATTGCGCTTTTGAAAGACGGAGTTAATATTGCCGTAAAGTATGATGCGAAAGATGCCATTGTCAATATATTGGAAGAGCTTTACTATATGTATAAGGATTTGGGGCAGAAGCATGCTGCCGACAGTGTGCAACTGCTCTATCTGAAACGTAAAGATGCTTTGCTGAACGAAAATCATTTGCTTAATTTGAATGAGATAGAGTTTCAATCTAATTTGAGAAAGGTCAGCGAGCAGATGAAAGAAGAGGTCCAACGTCGTAAGCTGCAATCCATATTGCTGTGGGTTACGGTTGTAATCGTTGTGATAATAATAATTTCTTTGCTCATGCTTTGGCACAGATACCGAGAAGTGCAGGATAGAAATCTGCATCTTTACAAGAAAAACGAGGAGAATCTGCGCACTGAAAAAGAAGCTAACAAGCAGCGTACAGAACTCGAAAAACAAGTCGATTTGCTTAAAGAAGAGATAAAAAATCTGTCTTCAAGCAGCAAAGTCGAGACGGATTACGACTCTGACGAAAATACAGAAAGCGCGAAACAGCAGGCAAATAAAAGCAAAGCGACGGCAAATTCTTCGCTTGATGAAGAATACAAAAACGTTATTATAAATCGTATAGAAAATGTAATGACATCATCGGATGATGTATATCTTGCAGACTTTTCGCTCAACCGACTGTCAGAATTGGTTGAAGCCAAACCGCGGCATGTATCTCAAATTGTGAATGAGAAGTACGGACACTTCTACGCAATATTGAATAACTATCGTATAAAGGAAGCATGCAGACGCTTTCACGACCCCAAATACTTTCATCTTTCAATAGAAGCTATAAGTCAGGGATTAGGTTTTAAATCGAGAAGCAACTTCGTACAGGTTTTTAAACGCATCACGGGACTTACTCCTTCTGAGTATCAGAAGCTGTCAAAAGCCGATTTATTGCGTGATGAAACAGATGAAAGCGATTGATTTTTCTTTCTTTTTTAATATTAGTAAACATATTTCCGAGTTTCTGCGATAATAAAAACAAAGTGATTGCATATCGCAGAAGCCCGGCATGATTAAAGTGTTTGTTTTCATAAAATCACACCGATATTCCATACCCGAATAATCATTGATTTACAAAAGCTATTGTTTTGGACGGTGAAAGTTATCCTTTTACACACTGAAAGTTATTGTTTTGCAATGCAAAACAATAACTTTTGAAATTCAGGAGAAATACGGATAATATTGAAACGGGGCTATATCAGAGTTTTATTTCTTTCGCGTTTTCGCGGTGTTGTGTGCGTTCTGTTCCGAATATGCGGATATTCCGGTATGTTGCAATATAATTTCATGAGTCAGAATAATAGTAAAATTGCGGTTTCATCGCTGTTTTTTCCTATTCAACGGTGTTGCACTTTTATAACAGAACAACGGGGTATGCACTCTCGTACATACCCCGTTGCTTGTCTTATATGATATTTTTATGCATCGATATTGGCGTAAGTCGCATTCTTTTCTATAAATTCGCGACGCGGCTCTACATCATCTCCCATCAGCATTGAGAAGATTTCATCGGCATCGGCAGCATTTTCTATCGTCACTTGTTTAAGCAAACGCGTGGAAGGATTCATCGTTGTGTCCCACAACTGTTCGGGATTCATCTCTCCGAGACCTTTATATCGTTGTATGTGAATGCTCTTGCCTTCTTCTCCGTTGGCGTATTTGTCAAGGAAAATCTGCTTCTGCTGCTCGGTATAGCAATACTCTTTAACCTTGTTCTTATAGTTGCAGAGATACAACGGCGGTGTTGCTATGTACAAATGTCCTTCCTCTATTATCTTAGGCATAAAGCGATAGAAGAGCGTCATTATAAGTGTGTCGATATGAGAACCATCGACATCGGCATCGGTCATGATAATAATCTTGCCGTAACGGCTCTTGGAAAGGTCAAACTCCTCGCCAATGCCATTGCCAAAAGCAGTAATCATGGTACGGATTTCTGCATTG
>CALGRN010000139.1 GCA_937880835.1 uncultured Prevotella sp.
ATTATCAAAGCGAGCAATATACAAGCGAGATATTTAAATCAATAATCGAGGAAGAGTGTGCGGGCGTGAAGTGTTTTATCGCAAAAACGAACACTAATCCTATAATCTATTTATAAATTATGGCAAAGAAAGAACTTACTGATTTATCTGTTGAAGAGAAACTGAAAACTCTCTATCAGTTGCAGTCAACATTGTCGGCTATCGACGAAAAGAAGGCTTTGAGGGGCGAGTTGCCGCTCGAAGTGCAGGACCTTGAAGACGAAATAGCCGGTCTTACTATCCGTATTGAGAAGATACAGAATGACATAGACGAATTCAAAGATGCGGTTTCTAAAAAGAAAGCAGAGATTGTGGAAGCTCAATCAAGTCTCGAACGTTACAGAAAACAGCTTGACGATGTGAAGAACAACAGAGAGTATGACACGCTTACTAAGGAGATTGAATTCCAGACTTTGGAGATAGAGCTTTGCAACAAGAAAATAAAAGAAGCTCAAATAAAGATTGAAGAGAAGAATGTTGACCTCGTTAAGAATCAGGAATTGATAAACGACCGCAGGCAAGATCTTGAAGAGAAGAAAGGCGAACTTGACGAGATAATGCAGGAAACGCGCGAAGAGGAGGAGAAACTGAGAGAAAAATCAAAAGAGTTTGAAATGAAAATAGAGTCTCGTCTCTTGACAAGTTTCAAACGTATTCGCAAGAATGCCCGCAACGGTCTTGGCATTGTGTATGTTCAGCGTGATGCTTGCGGTGGCTGTTTCAACAAGATACCGCCTCAGCGTCAGTTGGATGTTAAGATGCACAAGAAAATTATCGTGTGCGAGTATTGCGGAAGAATCATGATTGATCCTGAACTTGCAGGTGTAAAATTTGACAATGTTGCAGCGCAAGAGAAACCGAAACGCAAACGTTCCGTACGTAAAAAGGCGGACGAAGAAGCTGATGCTAATTGATACATGAATATTTTTGATACTGTTGCACATTCTGTGTAACAAGTAATTTCTTAAATAAAGGCATTGATTTTATACAGTAAAGTCAATGCCTTTATTTTATTTATATGTTAAGACGGATATCAATAAACAGGCTTGATATAACGACATTCAAATCCGTATTTACATATCCGGAAATTATATATAAGAGGTATGAATACGATAAATTAATATGGTTGAAAATCATCAGTTTAAAAGACGTATTTCAAAAGTTATTGTTTTGCATCGCAAAAGCTATCCTTTTGAGTCCTGAAAGTTATACTTTTGCGATGCAAAACAATAGCTTTTTAAAAATCATTTGTAATGTCCATAATCTGTTCTATTTTAAGGTTAGTTCGACTAATTATCACTTATAAAACTATCATAGATTATAAAACAACGGTTCGAAAAAGTGGTTTTATCCTTTTCCGAACCGTTGTTTTATAATTAAAATCCGCTGTCAGCTCTACTCTTCCGAACTGTTTGCCGTATTATTCTATCAGAGTCGCCTTTCTTATTCTAACATCAAGCAGTGGACGATCGTTGCTGTCCTTAGCTGCATTCTGGATTTTATCAACCACGTCAAGCCCTTCCAATACTTCTCCGAAAACAGTATATTGACCGTCAAGATGAGGAATACCACCCTTTGTTTTATAGATTTCTCGCACTTCGGGAGAGAATTTCACTGCTCCTTTGGTAGCTTTGCTTACACGCTCTTGGATGTTATCCATTTGATAATCGGTTAGTCGCCTACCCCAACAAATGTAAAACTGAAATGACGACGAGAAGCGTTCGGGGTTGGTATCGTCCCCTTCACGTGCCGCAGCAACAGCTCCGCGCTTGTGTATCAACTGCGGATATAATATCTCGGCAGGTATCTTTACCGACTCGGGAGAGTCTCCGAGCATCTCTCCGGGCTTTGCATTTCGACTGGCAGTGTCGCCGGTCTGTATCATGAAATCTCTTATCACACGATGAAAAAGCACACCGTCGTATATGCCTTCACGCACGTTTTTCAGGAAGTTATCGCGATGCAGAGGCGTATTATCATAGAGAGCAATCACTATTCTTCCGGAATCTGTCTCCAACAACACTTTATTGCGCATGCTTTCCTGCGCCATAAAAGGAATTACCATAAACAGCAATGCTGCCGTAAACAATAATCTTTTCATATCAATATGCATGGTCTCTTTTTATTTCATCTTTGTCTATCTTCTTGCTGTCAATAGCTCTCCAAGCATAGAAGATATAGGCAAGAACAAACGGAATTATGAGAGATACTACCGACATGGTGCGAAGTGTGAACTCGCTGCTGCTACTGTTGGCAATGGTAAGAGAACTTTGAAGGTCTGCATTAGACGGATAATAAGCCGTATTGTTCCAACCTGCATTGAGAAGAAGCACAAGTACGACGAGCACAACGCCTATACCGCCTGCCCAAATTCCTTTTGTGTATGTCTTGCTGTAAGCCGTGCGGACTATTGCAAAAAGCAAAAGCACGACTCCAACTAACATAACAGCCGTCAGATACCACATATCAATGAAATTGTGGAGATACTTCATAGATTCCATTGAGATTATTCCTGTATCAGGATCGTAGGCATAACCGTCTTTAAGCAATGTACGAACAAGGAATGACAGGAAAAGGACGAGGAAAGGAATAGCATTGTATATTATCTGACTACGGCAACGACAACGTATGTTATCATCGTTTATGTTGTTTGTTATATACAATATTCCAAGTATTCGGGCAAGAAAGAATACAGCAAGACCGAATATCAGATTCCATATATCAAGCAAAGCGTCAAGTCCGCAACTTGCGTTAGCCCAGCGACTTATAATGGGCTGTATGTCGTTCGTGATATTACCCTTATCAACAATGAAGTTAGAACCATTGAAGAAAGTGGCAACAGCGCCTCCGAGCAGCAATGGTCCTACTATGCCGTTGATAATGAGAAACCATTGGAAAGTGCGTGCACCGAAGATATTTCCGAGTTTGTTCTGAAACTCATAACTGACAGCCTGCAACACAAACGAGAAAAGAATGATCATCCAAAGCCAATAAGCACCTCCGAAACTCGTGCTGTAAAACAATGGGAAAGATGCAAAGAACGCACCTCCGAAAGTAACAAGCGTAGTGAAAGTAAACTCCCATTTACGGCCGGTACTGTTGACAACCAAGCGGCGTTCCTCTTCCGTTTTGCCAAGACTGAAAAGAAGAGAGTTTGCACCTTGAACAAACATAAGGAAAACCAATAATGCTCCTAACAGTGAAACGAGAAACCACCAATATTGTTGAAAAAATGTATATGTCATAATTATATATTGTTTAGAGGTTATTCTTCTTTATCGGAATACTCTGGTCCTTTCTTTATCTGCTTTAAGAGAATACTGAGTTCTACTGCCAGCAGCACGGTGAAAAGTATCAGGAAAATAAAGAATGTAAGTGCTACTGCACTTGAATGCAAATCGGAAACGGCAACCCATGTGGGCAACATGTCTTGAATTGTCCACGGTTGGCGTGCAAATTCGGCAACCAACCAGCCCGATTCACTCGCAATATATGCCAAAGGCAGCATGGCAATACCAAGCCAAAGTATCCATTTATATTTTGATATGTCTTTCTTATATACCAAGAACAAGGCGACGGCAAAGAACAGAATGAACAATGCCCCCAATCCTACCATTACGCGGAATGCCCAGAAACATACTGGAATATAAGGCACAATCTGGGCTGCATCCTTAATATATCCGTATCCGAAATATTTCATATTGTCTTCGAGTACCAAACGGTTTTTCTCCGCTTCAGCATTGTTGCCTGCCTTTTTTGCATTGCGGTATGAGCTTAATGCCGTTATAGCCATCTTTCCACGCTCTATTTTCTCATCAAGACTTATTGCTTTCTCGCCGTTCGGCATTGTATATCCACCTTTTATTATGTCGTTGACTCCCGGCACAAAACCATGCAGGTCGCGTGTAGCAAGAAAAGAAAGAGCATAAGGAACGGCAAGTCTGAACGGCGGTTCTTTCTCGTTAACATAATCAGGTTGTTCAAAAGGGTTGACGAGAGCGGCAACAGTCAGACTCTGATCAGTACCGCCATTGTATAATGCTTCCATAGCAGCTAATTTCATAGGTTGCACCTGTGACACCATATAAGCAGAATTGTCACCGGTCATTGCTGCAAGAAGCGAAGCGAAAAGTCCTACGGCAGAGCCAATCTTAATGCTTTCCTTTGCGAGCTTCTTTTCACGTTTTTTTATAAGATACCAACAACTTACAGCCACCGTAAACGCAGCTCCTACTATCCATGACGATGTTACTGTATGGAAAAATTTATCTATTGCAAAAGGAGATAAGGCAATTTCGGCAAAATTTACCATTTCGTTTCTCATTGTGTCAGGATTGAACTCGCATCCCACAGGATATTGCATCCAAGCGTTAGCAACAAGAATCCACCATGCCGAAAGAGTTGCCCCAATTCCTACAAGCCATGTTGAAGCCAAATGGAAACCGGCAGATACTTTATTCCATCCGAAGAACATAACGGCAACAAATGTTGATTCCATGAAGAAAGCGACAATTCCTTCGATAGCAAGAGGAGCACCGAAGATGTCGCCGACAAACCAAGAATAGTTGCTCCAATTAGTACCAAACTCAAATTCAAGAATGATACCGGTTGCCACACCCATAGCGAAGTTTATTCCGAAAAGTTTTTGCCAGAAGCGTGCGGCATCCTTCCAGAAACTCTTTTTTGTGCGATAATAGCATGTTTCCATAATGCCCATGATAACCGCCAATCCTAATGTCAGAGGAACAAACAGCCAGTGATATATTGCCGTAAGAGCAAACTGGGCTCTTGACCAATCAATAGTTCCGGCATCAATGGTTAACAGTAGATTTTGCATAACTTTTATTTATTAATTGGTTTTAACTTTCAATTCTCATGTGAACGTTCTATCATCTCGCTTGAAACATAATCGTCTTCATATCCTTCCTTTGCGTTTTCTTTTATAAAATTAGGGAAAAAGAACAGTTTAAGGATAAAAAACATGATAAAGAGTTTTATAAGTATGATTAGCCATAAAGTCTTTCCCAACCTCATATTCTTGAAGCCGTCGTAATATAAATCATATACCCGATAAAAGAAATTAGACTTGTTCATCAATAAAACAATTTATTTGCAAAGATACTATAATAATTCCAAACTTGTTCTTTATTTCCTCAAAAATGCTAAAATTTAATATTATAAACGTTTGATAACTTGTTTTCTTTTGGCTTTATGGATAAAAACTATAAATTTGCATTTGTTTTTTAAGCATGAAAATATGAATAAGAAAGTTTTAATTCCAATTATTATTTTAGTTGTTATCCTGACAGGCGGTGTCGTATATTTGGCAAGCAGTCTTGACAAACAGAAGCAAGCCAACAAGGATATGCAGGAACTTGCAGAGCTTGACAAAAAAGAAATGGAAAACGAATATAAGCAATTTGCCGATCAATACAGCGAAATGAAAACGCAAATAAACAACGACTCCATTATAGAACAGCTTACACAAGAACAGCTAAAAACACAAAAACTGCTTGAAGAACTACGGCGGGTTAAAAGCACGGATGCAAGAGAAATCACGCGTTTGAAGCGTGAACTTGCAACAGTCAGAAAGGTGTTGCGGAGCTATGTCATTGAAATAGATTCACTGAACAGGCTGAATCAGAACCTTACAGAAGAAAACACTCGTGTAAAAGGACAATATGCGGAAGCCACAAAGCAGATAGAAGGACTCAATTCTGAAAAAGCATCGCTGTCTGAGAAAGTAGCAATCGCATCACAGCTTGATGCTACGGGAATTAACATGATACCTAAAAACAAACGCGGAAAAGCTATTGATAATATGAAAAAATGCAAGACTATACAGGTGAACTTCACAATAGCTAAAAATGTTACGGCAAAGAATGGCATACGTTCAATATATGTTCGCATTATGACACCTACCGGAAAAGTTCTTAATGGTGGAGGAACATTCCCTTATGAGAATAAATCCTTGCAGTATTCAATGAAGAAAAACATTGAATACGGAGGTCAGGAAACACCCGTTTCAACATATTGGAATGTATCGGAATTTCTTAGCGGAGGCGTTTATCAAGTCAGTGTGTTTGCTGATGGAAATATGATTGGAGCGAGAAACTTTACATTTAAATAGATGAGAAAAATATTATTATTTCTCTTATTTGCCGGTTTCACATTCTTGGGAAAGGCACAAGTAACAATTACCTTAGATAGTTGCAGGGCATTGGCGTTGCGAAACAACAAGCAATTAAATGTTTCTAAACTGAAACAAGATGTTGCTCTTAACTTACGAAAGGCAGCTAAAACTTTATTCCTTCCTAAGATAGACGCAGTCGGCGGATATGAGTTTTTCAGCAAAGAGGTATCTATACTTAACGATGGGCAAAAGTCTGCATTGAGCAGTTTGGGCACAAATGCCGTAAATGGATTGAACTCAAATCTTTCAACAATGATTTCCGGACTTGTTCAAAAAGGTCTGATTTCACCTCAAACGGCACAAGAGCTTGGCAGCATTGTGTCTCAATTAGGCACTCCTCTGGCAAAAAACGGAGACGATTTGGGACAGAATTTAGTTGACGCATTCCGCACTGATACACGCAATATATGGAGCGGTGCAGTCTTGTTGAGACAACCTTTATATATGGGAGGTGCAATAATAGCTGCAGACAAGATTGCAAAGATAAATGAAAAACTTGCAAGCGATGAGGTAGATGGTAAAATTCAAGCAACTTTATATAGCATTGATCAAGCTTATTGGATGACTGTATCGCTCCGTCAGAAACAGAAATTGGCAAACAGCTACCACGATCTTGTCAAGAAATTGAGTGACGATGTACATAAGATGATAAATGAAGGAGTGGCTACAAGGGCTGATGGTTTGAAGGTAGATGTTAAGGTTAATGAGGCAGAGATGCAGATGACGCAAGTAGAAAACGGACTTTCACTTTCTAAAATGTTACTTTGTCAACTTTGCGGAATGCCTATGGACAGCGATATAAGATTAGCCGATGAGGACGGAGAGAATCTTTTTGCAACGGAAGAAGATATTTATCCTGATAATACTTATACGGATTCCGTTGGATGGAATAATCGTCATGAAGTGCGCATGTTGCAGGATATGGTTGATATAAGCCGTGAATCAACAAAGATTGTGCGTGCTGCATATTTGCCGCAAGTAATGCTTACAGGAGGTTATATCGTTTCAAATCCTAACACATTCAATGGTTTTGAGCGCAAATTCGCAGGCGTTTGGAATATGGGAGTATTAGTTCGTGTGCCTATATGGAATTGGTTTGAAGGAACTTATAAAGTGCGAGCGAGCAAAGCTGCAACAAGCATTGCATCAATGGAACTTAATGAAGTTCAGGAAAAAATAGAACTGCAAATAAACCAAAGTAAGTTTCAGGTAAATGAAGCATATAAAAAACTTGTCATGGCAAGAAAGAACGTGAAAAGTGCAGAGGAAAATTTGAGATGCGCAAACTTAGGTTTCAAGGAGGGCGTTATAGATGCAACAGATGTTATGACGGCGCAAACGGCATGGCAACAGGCATTAACTCAGAAGATAGATGCAGAAATTGACGTTAAACTAACAAGAATAAACTTAAAGAAAGCACTTGGTATATTACAATAAAAGAAAATATTATGTCAGCAAAAACACAGCATAACAACATTCTGTTAGCCGTTATCGGTTTTATAGCAGTGGTTGTCGTCGTAGGCGTTATAGGTTTCTTCACGCTCGACAATTCACAAGAAATCATTCAGGGAGAAGTGGAAGTAACAGAGTATAGGGTATCAAGTAAAGTTCCCGGACGCATTCTTGAACTGCGAGTTAAAGAAGGAGACTATGTTCATGTAGGAGATACGCTTGCCATTATAGACGCTCCGGAGATTGAAGCTAAGAAGGCACAGGCTCAAAGTGCAGCAGTTGCAGCATCTGCATTAAGCGAAATGGCAGACAATGGTGCACGTCAAGAGCAAATAAAAGGTGCTTTCGAGGTTTGGCAACAAGCAGCAGCGGGACTCGAAATAGCAAAGAAAAGCTACGACAGGGTACAGCGTCTTTTCGATGAAGGTGTGATGAGCGCGCAGAAAAGAGATGAGGCATTTGCCAACTATAAGGCGTATCAGGCACAAGAAAAAGCTGCAAGAAGCCAATACGATATGGCAAAAAACGGTGCGAGAAAAGAAGAGAGAAAGGCAGCAGCAGCACAGGTTAACCGCGCCAAAGGAGCTGTTTCGGAAGTTAATTCATATATACACGAGACGGTGCAAGTTGCCCAAATAGAAGGAGAAGTCAGCAATGTTTATCCTAAAATAGGTGAACTTGTGGGTACAGGCTCGCCTATTATGAGCATATCGGTTATAAGTGATATGTGGGGAACATTCAATGTAAGGGAAGATATGCTGAAAGGACTTAAAGTAGGAGATACTTTCTCAGCCTTTTCTCCGGCATTCAATAAATACATAAAGATGAAAGTTTTTTATATAAAAGATCAAGGCTCTTATGCTGTGTGGAAAGCTACTAAATCAAATGGTCAATATGATTTAAAAACATTTGAAGTCAAGGCTCGTCCCATAAGTAAGTTAGAAGGCTTACGTCCGGGAATGTCGCTTATTATAAAGAAACATTAGTTGCACTTAATCAGAGCGTCTGAATGAAGTTTGGAAAGACGATAGGTCAGGTTTACAATATTGCATTAAGAGAATGCGGAATATTGAGAAAAAATCCCATATACGGTTTTTGTATGGTATTTTAGGGTTGTAATTTTGTAGGGGATTGGTGCAGCCTGATTTCGGACTGGAAAAGACCCGGAAAGGAATACATCGACATGGGTTTGCGGAAGAAAAAGGAAACGGAGGGCGGCGTTGCGACGCAGACGCCTGTCCCCAAGAAGAAAAAGTGGAAAAAATGGATCATTTTGGCAGTAGTGCTGGCGCTTATTGCCGTTGTGGTGATCCGATTGTTCTCTGGCGGCAAGCGGGAACAGCAGGCAGGCAGTACATACACAGAGGAATCCGTCCAGCGCCGGGACATCACGACGGAGCTGACCTATTCCGGCACATTGGAACCGGCGGACTCCTATACGGTTACATCCCTAGTCAGCGGTGAAATCCTCACGGCA
>CALGRN010000140.1 GCA_937880835.1 uncultured Prevotella sp.
CCTAGAGTGTATTATATGATATAATTCCTTTTGAGAAAAATAATATACCATATCTTCAGAACCATTTACATAAGTTTCAAAACAATCTGTTTTAGGTATAACTATTAAACTTTCACATACCGCCAAGTTATTGGTATCTGTTTCATCAAATGTTTCAAACATAAAATATTTAGCACTTTTTTGGAATTAAGTTAAAATCAATTCTATACTTTATTTATAAAGGAGAACATAATGCTTACTGCAAAACAGATTTTGGATTTCAATGGGAATGGACTTTCTCTGATGGAGATTAGTCATCGTGCAAAGTATTTTCAGCCTGTTCTTGATGAGGCAGAAGCTCTAATGAGAGAGTTGCTTGACATTCCGGAAGGTTATGCAATAATCTTCCTTGGTGGTGGTGCTTCATTGCAGTTCTGTCAAGTTCCTTACAACTTGCTCGTAAACAAAGCAGCTTACTTGAATACCGGTGTTTGGGCAAAGAAAGCAATAAAGGAAGCTAAACGTTTTGGTGAAGTGATTGAGGTCGCATCTTCTGCTGATGCAAACTATACATTCATTCCAAAAGGTTGGGAAGTTCCTGCTGATGTTGATTATTTGCATATAACAACAAACAATACTATCTACGGAACAGAAATACGTGAAGACTTGGATGTTAAAGTTCCTTTGATTGCAGATATGTCTTCTGATATATTCAGCCGTCCGGTAGATGTTAGCAAGTATGATTGTATTTATGCAGGTGCACAGAAGAATCTTGCTATGGCAGGTGTTACCCTTATAATCGTTAAAGAAGATAAACTTGGCAGAACATCTCGCGATATTCCTACAATGCTTGACTATCGTACACATATTGAGAAAGGTTCAATGTTCAACACTCCTCCTGTTGTTCCAATATATTCTTCTCTTGAAACCCTTCGTTGGTTGAAGAAGAGCGGTGGACTTAAAGCTATGGATAAGATTGCTCACGAGCGTGCTGACATTCTTTATTCAGAGATTGACCGTAACAAACTGTTCCGTGGCACAGTGAAGGAAGAAGACCGTTCTCTTATGAATATATGCTTCGTTATGAATGATGAATACAAAGAATTGGAAAAACCGTTCTTCGACTTCGCAACAGAACGTGGCATGGTTGGTATAAAGGGACACCGTTCTGTTGGTGGATTCCGCGCAAGCTGCTATAATGCACAGACAATAGAAGGTGTTGAGGCTCTTGTTAAGGCAATGAAAGACTTTGAAGCACAGAATTAATAAAGTATAATATAAGGGAAATTATTAGGTGGTGATACTCCGATGACTGTTGTTTGATAATAGACTTTTATAATGTCTGTTTTCAATATTCGGTATAGGTTTTTTAACGCCTGATAATTTCCTTTTTTTAATTAACTCACAAAAATAAATTAATATGAAAGTTCTTGTAGCAACAGAAAAACCGTTTGCATCAGAAGCGGTTGAAGGTATAAGAAAAGAAATAGAGTCAGCTGGTCACGAACTTGTATTGTTGGAGAAATATACAGAGAAGCAACAACTTCTTGACGCTGTTAAGGATGTTGATGCTATGATAGTACGTTCTGACAAAATTACATCAGATGTATTTGATGCAGCAAAACAGCTGAAAATTATTGTTCGTGCAGGTGCAGGTTTCGATTCTATTGATTGTGACTATGCAAAAACAAAAAACATTGTTGTAGAAAACACACCGGGTCAGAACTCAAATGCAGTTGCAGAACTCGTTTTAGGTATGCTCGTGTATGCCGTCCGTAATTTCTACAATGGTAAATCAGGTTCTGAATTGAAAGGAAAGAAACTTGGTATCCTTGCATTTGGTAATGTAGGACGCAACGTTGCACGTATTGCCAAAGGTTTCGACATGGAAGTTTATGCTTACGATGCATTCCTTACAGCTAAGGATATAGAGAATGGCGGTGTTAATGCAGTTGCAAGCCAGAGCGAACTTTTCAAGACTTGTGACATCGTTAGTCTTCATATACCGGCAACACCTGAGACTAAGGAAAGTATCAATTATGCAGAAGTTTCTCAGATGAAAAAGGGTGGTATTGTTATAAACTCTGCACGTAAGGAGGTTATAAATGAGCCGGAATTGCTCAAACTTATGGCTGAACGTGAAGATATTAAATATATTACAGATATAAAGCCCGATGCAGATGCAGAATTTGCTAAGTTTGAAGGACGTTATTTCAGCACACCTAAGAAGATGGGTGCGCAGACTGCTGAGGCAAACATTAATGCCGGAATTGCAGCTGCTGTGCAGATCAATGCTTTCTTTAAAGATGGCTGTACCAAGTTCCAAGTGAACAAATAATACTTGCAATGATATTGGATAATTAGTATAGGGTAGTGGTTCATACTGTTATCCGTACTTATTATCCAATATTCTTTTAAATGAAAAAACAATATTAAAAATATAAAAAAATCCAATATGGCAATAATAAAACCATTTAAAGGCATTCGTCCACCAAAAGATTTAGTGGAAAAAGTAGAAAGCCGTCCTTATGACGTGCTTGATTCGGAAGAGGCACGTGTTGAAGCAGGCGACAACGAAATGAGTCTTTATCACATAATCAAGCCTGAAATCGATTTTGAACCCGGTACATCAGAATATGATCCGCGTGTTTATCAGCAGGCAGCTGATAATTTCCAAAAGTTCCAAGATAAAGGATGGTTGGTTCAAGATGATAAAGAAAGTTATTACATATATGCACAGACTATGAATGATAAGACTCAGTATGGTCTTGTTGTCGGTGCTTATGTGGATGATTATCTTAACGGAGTAATCAAGAAGCACGAGCTTACACGTCGTGACAAGGAAGAAGACAGAATGAAACATGTTCGTGTCAACAATGCCAATATAGAACCGGTATTCTTCGCTTATCCTGATAATAAAGTGCTTGACGATCTCATTAAGCGTTATGCTGCAACAGAAGCTGAATATGATTTCATTGCTCCTATTGACGGTTTCCGTCATCAGTTATGGATTGTTTCTGATGAAAACGACATAAAGACAATTACAGAAGAGTTTGGTAAAATGCCAAGTCTGTACATTGCAGACGGACACCATCGCAGTGCAGCAGCTGCTCTTGTAGGTGCGGAGAAAGCAAAGCAAAATCCTAATCATACAGGAAAAGAAGAATATAATTATTTTATGTCTGTTTGCTTCCAAGCTTCTCAGCTTACAATTCTTGACTACAACCGTGTAGTGAAAGATTTGAACGGAATGTCAGCAGAACAGTTTGTTGAGGCATTGAAGAAGAATTTCGATGTTGAATGCAAGGGTACGGAAATTTACAAGCCATCCAAGTTGCACGAGTTCTCATTGTATCTTGAAAACAACTGGTACAGCCTTGTTGCAAAGAATGGTACTTACGATGATAAAGATCCGATAGGTGTGCTTGATGTGGATATCTCTTCACGTCTTATTCTTGACGAACTTCTCGGCATAAAAGACCTTCGTTCTGACAAGCGTATAGACTTTGTCGGAGGATTAAGAGGATTAGCAGAACTGAAACGCCGTGTAGATAATGGAGAGATGAAAATGGCTTTGGCACTATATCCTGTAAGTATGAAGCAGATTATGGATATTGCCGACAGCGGTAATATTATGCCTCCCAAGGCAACATGGTTTGAACCTAAATTGCGTTCAGGATTGATTATACACAAACTTGTATAGTATTGTTTAGGATTGTCTTATATATAAGTAATGACAGACGAATACAAGACAATATCAAATAAGATAGGCGAGGGATATTACACCGAAAAAAGGAGTAAGTTCCTCGCTTTTTCTCATCATGTCACTTCAACAGATGAGATAAAAGATATTGTTAATAAATACCGTAAGCAGTATTACGATGCACGTCATGTATGTTATGCTTATATGCTTGGTTCTGAAAAAGTTGTTTTCCGTATGAATGATGACGGAGAGCCAAGTTCAACGGCAGGCAAGCCTATATTAGGGCAAATAAACAGTAACGAGCTTACGGATATACTTATTGTTGTTGTAAGATATTATGGCGGTGTCAATCTTGGAACAAGCGGATTGATAAATGCTTATCGTGCAGCAGCAGCAGAATGTATTTCCAATTCAGATATTATTTCATGTTATGTAGAAGAAGAAATAAAGTACGACTTTCCATATATAATGATGAATGATGTTATGCGCATAATAAAAGAAATGAATCCTCGCATAATAAATCAATCTTACGATAACACTTGTTCCATTACGATGTCAATACGTAAGTCGGAAGCGGAAATACTGCGAGATAAGCTCCAAAAACTCACACTTTAATGATATAAATGTTCAAATGTCTGAAATTATTTTGTGCATAAATTAAAAATAATTACCTTTGCAGTCGCTATTACGAGATAGTAGCATAAAATTCAAACCTAATAAAAAAATAAAAGAATGGCAACAAAAATCAGATTGCAGCGTGGCGGACATAAAGGATATGCTTTTTACAGCATTGTTATCGCCGACGCAAGAGCACCACGTGATGGTAAATTTACTGAGAAGATTGGTACTTACAACCCTAACACCAATCCTGCTACAGTAGATTTGAATTTCGACGCTGCATTGGCATGGGTAC
>CALGRN010000141.1 GCA_937880835.1 uncultured Prevotella sp.
AAGCGAAGTTCCGTCGTCGAGAGCAGTACCGCGCATCCAATTATACGTAGCAGTGTAGTTGGCATCCGCATTAATCCAGTCGAAGATAGGAATGAGATTTAACGGCAGATTGTATGATATCGAAAAACTTTGGTTATAATCCAGCGGCTTTCCGAAATTCTTTATGCTTGTCCATACTGAGTCTTTCCATGCCTGATATTTATCGGCATACAAGTCTTTATTTATAGGCGTGTAAGGTTCTTCAATCTCTGCATGCGTAGCACTTTGAAAGTTAACGTGTATGTTCTTTGTAAAATCCCACCTTATAGAGAAGTCTCTGTTCCACAAGAACTGTTCGCTGAACGTCAGAGGGAGGTTGGAATTTTCCATGTTTTCCATGTCACGCTCCTGCAATTCATAGTAGTTTCGGGTTATTTCGGTGTTGAATGCCACATTTTGCGGAAGCCAGTTAAGTCCGAAACGTTTAAGAATATCGAACCATTTTGAACGACTCTTTATCAGTTTATTAAACGGCTCCCATGCTTTATATACTGGTGTCCAGTTGTAATTCAATGAACCGCGCCAATTATCTTCTTTCTCATAAACGGTCGTTTCGCCACTTGTGTTTCTGTGAGAATGGCTGTAAGAGAACGAAAAGTTGGCAGGGTCATAAGGCATCGGATGTCGTTTTGTGGAAATACCGAATCGTACATTAGACAGGGAAAAGTTGGTATTGGTTGTCTTTGTCACTGCAATCGATTCTATTGAGTCTTTCTCATGCTTGTTTGTTGCAGCTTCCAACGCATCGTCAAGTCGCATATCGGTATCAAGAGGATTATACTTCGGTCTTGTTTCTTCTTTTGTCACTGAATAATAAAGAGGTGCTGTAACCTTAGCTTTGTCAGGGAAGAATTTTCCGAGTTCTATATTTGCAGTCACGCTATACGTCTTATAGTCGTCTTTTGCACGTTGATTTACTCCTTCTTCAAGACCTCCGAAGCCTTCCGTCATATATTTTCCCGTTACGTTTACTGTGCCGAGATCCGACAGTTGCATATTCAGATTACCTTGTGCAGCCCATCCTCCTTCGTTGTTATATTCTTTCAGTCGAAGTTCATTTACCCATATTTCTCCCGATTTCAGGTCGCTTGAATTGTTACGTACACCTATGATCATCGTCTTAATCTCGCCGAGAGTAGGATTACCTACAATGCTTATCTTGTTGCCCGGGCGTGCATCATCGTAGGTTGAATAAACACTGTTGTATGACGCATTGCCTTTTGCTTTTGCAATGTTTCGTGCCTTTTTGAGCGCAGTGAATACTTCCAACGGAATGTCAAGCATGTTTTCCTCAGGCCATACTATTTCGCAGTGTTGTCTCGAATATGTGTCATAACGTCCCGGAGGCGTAAGTTTGAGTGGTATTTCATATTCATAGAAATTGCTCTTGTAATCACTTCCGAGACGGACAAATATCGCAAGCTGATTATCTTGAAGATTAGTGATGTTCTGCTCCATTGCATTTGCATGCACAAACATCTGCAAACGCTTGTACTGACGTAAATCGAGATTGGTGTTTTTATATACTGCTTTCGACTCTCCGTTTGACAAATCGTTAACAACTATATTCAAAGCCTGCTCGTTATTCTCAACAAGTTGAGGCTGTGTTGGGTCTTGTGCACGCTCAATACCCGGCGGAAGAACATAGTTTACCGGTGTTTTATCGTTGTTTTCTTCTATACTTACCGCACTGACGGAAATACGACCGGAATTAGAACTCGTGTTTGATAGATTCTGTTCGTATATTCTCCATTCTCCGCGAACCAAATCAAGACTTCCGAAACGAAGCACTATTGGTTTTGTGAAACCTGTAAGAAACATACGCATAAAGCGTATAGAAGTGAAATCGCTTATTGCTCCTACACGACGTTCGAACTCCGATAGAGGAATGCGGAACTGATACCAAGTGATCTTTTCTTCTTTATCATTGCGTAGTTTTGGTGCAGATTCGCGTTTATCCACAATGTAATTGCGTCCAACAACGAAATCTTCCGGGCGCATTGATATGTGATATTGATAATATTTTTCATATTCATTGAGGGTGTAGTCTTGATTAATATCCTCCACGTCCGGTGTAGTTTTGTATGAAGTATCATATCCTTCGCTGCGTGTGTCGTTGTCAGGCGAATTACCCTGAGGATTATTTATATACTTATAACGTTTGAGAATACTTGCTTGCTGTGCATCCCATTCACCTCCTCTGAAATAATGGTAGTTGTCGTTTGCAGGGTCGTTCATTATGCTGTCGAATACAGCTGCACTCACTTTACCTTGTACTTGTGTAAGGAAATCCTGATAAGAAGCAAATGTTCTTTC
Organism: uncultured Prevotella sp.; assembly: GCA_937880835.1. Taxonomy (GTDB): domain Bacteria; phylum Bacteroidota; class Bacteroidia; order Bacteroidales; family Bacteroidaceae; genus Prevotella. Next base: position 2,356 of record CALGRN010000141.1, read on the forward strand.
TTCTTCATCAGTCAATCCGTTAAAACCTACGTCTTGAAGTCTGCGCGAACCGCTGCTCGTTGCAAATGCATACGTAACGGTTGCTTGTGTCGGAATCTTTCCCCATTGTGTAGTCGTGAAACTCGGAGAACCATCAACCGGCATACCACTCTCATAAAACTTTTTGCCATCACGTAAGATATCCTCGCTCACCTCACCGAGATTTATATAGAAATCACCGCCGTATTGGTTTGCATCTGCATCTTTACTGCTGTATATAAACGGGTCAAGAAGCCAGAATTCTATATACTCGATATTAGCGGTTTCAAAGTCGTTGGTATCCAATTTCCTCATCATACCGCCCCAATGTTGTAACGGATTGTTAAGTCTTCCGCTCTGATTAAGATCCGGATTGAAGTTATACGGTCCTCTTTCGTCAGGATAATATGCTATATTAAGTATTGGCAGAGTTGACGAAGAACCGCTGTAACTGTTCTGATTACGGTTCGGAAACAACTCTCTGACATAAACTTCACGCACATAATGGTTTGAAAGCTGTTCCAAATCGCTCTTTATATGTCCGGGAGTAAGCGAGCTGCTGCGACGTGTGAAAAGCGGATCTATGTTGTACCATGCGAGCAGACTGCGGTTGAAACCGCTGCTCAGAGTAGTCTTGTCGGCATGTTCGGGAAACATAGTGGGCACACTTGATATTGTCCAAGAAGTAGGAGTGGAAACATCTATCGCATTTTTTGTGTTTTCGAAATCATCAAGATAAGACGCGTTATCCTGCGTTCCACTGCTCTGTCCTGCTATAAGTTGGGCGAATTCTGCATTAAGCGATATCTGCGAAGGTTGTGTCAGATGCAGGAACGGAATTTTATCGAGCATGTTTGTAAGCCATTGACTCTCCTTTTTCCAATTAAGATTTAATCCCCAGAGAGTATTGTTAAGAGGCTCTGCACCCATAGAAACCTTTGTTGTAAGAGCCTGTTCGGAAAGATGTTGGAATGTTCCTCCAAGCAGAAAGTCCTTCGAAAAAGTGTATTCCCAATTAACTCCGAACATTGTCTTTCGTTGTTGCGCATAGTCTGTATTGCTTTCCAATGACACGTTTACGGCAGTTCCGGCATCTATAATGCTTTGATTGAGGATTGTAACTTCTCCCGAATTGTAATCAACGCTGTAATCCGAACCTTCACTTAGCGTAACACCGCCTGCCGTAACCAATACCGAGCCTTGCGGAACGTTATATGCTCCGAGCGATATTACATTAGCGGAAGTTCCTCTGAACTGTCCTACAAGCACATATTTGTTTTTCTCCGCAATTTGTTTGGCAACGGTCTTCGTACTGTCATACAGCTCTGTGAAACTGTATTTTGATGCCTTATCTGCCGCAATTCCTTTTTCTGTGAGATATTTATAAAGATATTCTCCGAAAGGTTCTGTTTCCGGGAAGAACACACGTCCGTTGCTTACGGTATAGTTTTCAACGAAATCGAAGTAACCGTTGCTGTGTGTCTTGTTGTTATTATCAAGTCTGTCTGCGCCGAGAA
>CALGRN010000142.1 GCA_937880835.1 uncultured Prevotella sp.
GGCACATAAACACCTGCGAGATGTCCTATATGAATGCCTCCGTTTGCGTAAGGCAGAGCTGCCGTTACGGTAGTGCGTTTAAAATTCTTATGTTCCATTTTTGTCTCTGTTTTATTTCGGATGCAAAGTTACAGCAATTAGCCCGTAAAACAAAACGAATTATTTTCTTTTTTCGATGCAGAATGAATTGCTCGTCCGTTGCATGCGGATACGCCTTTTCGTTTATGCTTACGGTTTATAATTCAGCTTAGTCTGGGCACAAAGAAGATTGCGTGCGTCTTTCGTTTATCTTCCGGCGGCAGTTGCATATAATCATTGTATAAGTCTTTAAGAAACTCATCGGGATTGTTGGGAGCTTTGAATTTCCGCCCTTCGAATTCTATTTCTGTTGTCGGAAAGATGCACGATTTACGATGCATTATGCCATATCCGTTGTTCACGAGTATATTTCCGATATTCCTGTCACTTTTTCTTAAAACGCATGCAGCATTCCATACTGTCGTCAGTATTATGTTTTTCATTCCGAAATAGAAAAATTCAGCGAACGAGCGCAATGAGTAATAATGCTGAACAGTAAGCACCGAACGGCTCTTGTTTATTCCTCCTGCAACTCTTTTTATGAACTTTCGGCTCACGTCGGGATAGTCTATGAAAGGAAAAATATCCACAAACACGCCCTTTTGATATTTTCTGCCGAAATCATCTCCGCCCTCTATGAAATACGAATTAAGGCTTCTCACCTTCGTTATGGGCAGTCTCGACGTCTCGTCCGTCTCCCTTGTTTGCAGGAAAAGATGCTCCGGAAGTTCTTTTTGAGCAATTTTCTTGAAACGTTCCAAATCTTCTTGGCGCATGGCAATGTCTATATCGTCGTCCCAAGGGATGAAACCTTTGTGTCTCACAGCTCCCAAACAAGTGCCTCCGTCAAGCCAATAGTCGATGTCATATTTGCGACAAATCGCATCGATTGCTTCCAAAATGCTCAGTTCTTCCAACTGTAAAGCGCGAAGATTTTTATTGATATATTCCGTGAGATATTTATTTTCCATAAGATTATAATGCTTTGTCGTATCTGCAAAGTTAAGAAAAAAAGTTCATTCAAGCATTGTTTATCTTTCAAATACTGAAAATCATGTAAGTTCATATCGTCTGACAAGCAGTTAGTTTCTGCGAAAACGTCATGAAAACCGATTGTTTTTCATCATACGCTTTGCGGACAGACACGAGGACAGTCCCTACATTTTGACTTCTCGTTGAGACGCATTTTGTGCCTGTCTGCATTTACAACGATGTGTATTTTCATATCTCCCTATGCGTGCTATTATTGCTTTCGGACAAACGAAAGGCATAATTCGCACGACTCATGTTATATCATTGAATACCAGGATTTTGCGTACTGTTTTCCAAAAGCTATTGTTTTGCAATGCAAAAGGATAACTTTCGCGACTCAAAAGGATAACTTTCAGCGTACAAAACAATAGCTTTTGAAAAACGTTAAATAAAAAACAGCTGACGAAAAGCGTATGCAGTGCTTTCCGTCAGCTGTTCCAATCGCACTTCATTAGTGCGATGTTATTCCAAATTAACATGTGTTGCCTTCACGGTTTCTTTGAGAAACAACTTTGCAGACTGTTCGAACTTCCGTTCATTCTCGGTAGTAAGATATCGTGTTGTTCCGCCTTTCGTGCATTTGTTGTCCATCTCCGGATGCCGTAAAAGATAGTCTTTCAGGCTGTTTGCAACATATTCGCCCTGTTGAACAATTCTTATGCCATCGGGAATGTGCCTGCGTATGCCGTCGAAGAGAAGCGGATAGTGGGTGCATCCGAGTATTACCGAGTCTATATCTCTGTCCTTGCTCATAAGCGAAGATACGCGCTTGCGGATGAAATAGTCTGCTCCCTCGCTGTCAATCTCGTTGGCTTCCACTATGGCAGCCCATAAAGGGCATGCCTGTCCCGACACTTTTATATCGGGATAGAGATTGTTTATTTCTATGTCATAGCTTCCGCTGTTGATTGTTCCTTCCGTTGCGAGGATGCCAACATGCCGTGTTCGGGTTATGTTTCCTATACATTCTGCCGTAGGGCGTATTATTCCGAGCACACGCCGGTTAGGGTCTATGCCGGGCAAATCGTTTTGCTGAATGTTTCGCAAAGCCTTTGCAGATGCTGTGTTGCATCCTAATATGACGAGATGGCAACCCATTGAAAAGAGTTTAAGCACTGCCTGACGGGTGAACTGATATACAACCTCGAACGAACGAGAGCCGTAAGGCGCACGTGCATTGTCGCCCAGATATAGATAATCGTATTCTGGCAACAGCCTGCGTATGCTGTCGAGTATCGTAAGACCTCCGTATCCGGAGTCGAAGATACCTATTGCGCCCGGTTTGTCTGACAGTTTCATTATCTGTTTTCGGTTTCGGTATGTTTGTCTTTTCTTATATATGAAGTAGCGTTAAGGGCTTCAATATGCCCAGAACATTATGCTATCGGCATGAAATATTCTATCTGAGCCTCTCTATGAGCAATTCGGTAATGTTGTCTCCCATTGCATCATCGGTGTAAGGGCATGCGTTGTCGTCGGTATTTAGAATGAAAGCGTAACCTCTTTCCTTTCCTATGCGCTGCAAAAGGTTGTTCAACTTTTCTTTCAAAGGAATATATGCTTCGTTCTCCGCTTGCCTTAACAGTCTTTCAGATTCTTTCTTGAACTCGATGTTTTTTTCCATAAGCTCTTGCAGTTCCATTTGTCTCTTCTTCAAAATTGACGGCGCAAACTCTCTTTGTCCTGCGAGAAAGTCCTCGTATTTACTGTTAAACTCGTCTTCGGCACGCTTGGTTTCGGCATCGTATTTTGCTGTAAGCTCTTTCATTTTATTCTGAATGGAAGTGTATTCGGGTGACGATTTGAACACTTTATCATAGCTGAAATAGCCGAAGCGCAATGATTGTGCATCAGATGCCAATGACAATGAGAGCATCATAAGAAGAAAGATATACAGTCTTTTCATTTTCAATAATCGTTTTTCGTTGTTTTATTTCTTTATGGCAATACGCCGGTAAGTGCCTTTTAAGCACATCGGGGACAGACTGAAAGTCCGCCCCCGACGTGTTTCTATACTCCTGAGAGAGGTCTTGCGAACCACATTCAGGATAATTTTTATTTAATCTTGTTCAGCTCTGCCTTAACTTCTGCCGTAACATCCTTGCTCAGTGTGTCGCTGATATACGGGATGCCGCTTGCCATATCCATGATATATACATAGCCACCGTTCTTGCCCACGTTCTTTATAGCTGTTATAATCTTTGCCTGTATGGGCTGCATCTTCTCCTGAGATGCCTTTGCAAGAGCCTGCTGATTGTCTTGATAAGTCTGTTGTATCTTATTGTACATGGTCTGTAAGTTCTGCTCTGTCTCCTGCTGTTTCGTAGCATTCATAGTGCTTTTCTCTTTCTCATACTTCTCAGCATTGCGCTGCAATTCGTCTTGCATTGCTTTCAAGTCGTTCTCATACTGTTTCTGCATGGCATCGACTTCGCCCTTAGCTTTTATGAATTCGGGCATAGCCTGCATGACAGACTGTGCATCCAAATGTCCGAACTTTTGCGCAAACATAGACAGAGGCGCAAACATCATCAACATTAAAATAAGTTTTTTCATTTCGCTTTTTATTTTTATTATTGTTATTAATTATTTTGTTCTATATATAATAAGGTGTAGCTGATCAGTTGGAGTAGCCCAACTTTTCAAGCACTTCATTGCTTATGTCTATCTTAGGCGAACCGAATATGATGCCGGAGTTGCTCGAACGATCGACAACGAGCGAGTAACCGCGCAATTCGGATATGTCTTTCACTGCGTTGTAGATTTCTTCCTGTATGGGCATTATGAGACTCTCGCGTTTCTTGAACAGTTCTCCTTCGGGACCGAAATATTTTCTTTTAAGCTCGCCTGCTTCTTTTTCCTTGTTCATTATTTCTTCCTGACGCTTCTTCTTTTGCTCTTGTGACAGAAAAACAACTTCGTTCTGATAGTTCTTATACATTGTGCCTGCTTCGGTGTTCAATGCTTCCACCTCTGCCTGCCATTTCTTTGAGACTTGATTAAGTTGTTCATTGGCGCGCTCATACGCAGGAATATTCTTCAATATATACTCCATGTCAACGAGTGCGAACTTCTGTGCGCTTGCGGCAATCGATAACAATGCGACTGCACATACCATAATGATTTTCTTCATGTCTTACTCTCCTTGTTTTTATTATTAAAGCAGTTGTCACTGTTTTTTGTTTTGCCTATGATATTACTTGTAGCTTTACTGCTCTGAAAAGTCGTATTGCCGTAAGGCTGTCATGCTGTTTTCATTTCATCATGCAGACTGCATTGGCAAACCGTCCGATTTATATTTCGGTTTATCAGAATTCATGTCCGAGAACGAAATGGATCTGACTGCCGCCTTTTTTGCCGAATACCTTGTCGAAACCGTAACCCCAGTCAAGTCCCATAAGACCAATCATAGGGAGGAATATGCGCACACCGAGACCGGCAGAACGCTTCATGTCGAACGGATTAAACTTCTTTGTATCGTTCCAAGCGTTACCTGCTTCCAAGAAACCTAAACCGTATATTGTGGTATTTCCAAGCATAAAAGGATAACGAAGTTCAAGAGCGAAACGGTCGTATGCATATCCTTCATATCCGTAAGGAGTAAGAGAACCGTTCTCATAGCCTCTAAGTCCGACGGTTTCTTCTGCATATCCGGTTGAATAACCGCTCATTCCGTCACCTCCCATATA
>CALGRN010000143.1 GCA_937880835.1 uncultured Prevotella sp.
TAATAGAACTGGACTTTTTGGTTTTCTAACCTTACTTCCTCTTCTCTTTTTAACTAATTGATTAATTGTAGGCATATATTCTCCTTTCCAACACACAGTTTCTTACACATATCCTGGTGTATCATTTTTGCTATTAATTTAAGGTTTTGTATAGACAAAACCCAAATTCACAAACGTAAATAATATACAATAAAACTATTCTAAAGTCAACACTTTTTTATCATTTTAATTTACTCATTTACTTTACTAAAATAAGTATCAATATTTATCTTAGCCCATATACATCTTTCCGATATAGGAGCTTTATTTGATAATTCATAATACATTTTAGCTTTATCTAATTCATTATTCTTTCGATAATATTCACCAATTTTATTTAAAGCCCAACTATTTCCCATATCAGCACTAATTTTATAATAATCATAAGCTATATCTAAATTACCCTTTTCCTCTTCTATCATTCCTAAGTTATTAAAAGCAAAGACATAACCACGATGACTAGATAATTTAAAATATTTAATAGCTTTATTCAAATCAATTTTTTTCATTTTAGTAAGTGTATTTTATAACGTTTTATCGGTGCAAAGATAGCAGTTTGAGGTCTTAAATCACTGCCCGTAAGATATGCTTTGCTGTTAGTTGTTTTTATGCCTGCTTCGCTGCCGGTTCTATCATCTTGCGCATGGGATGCTCCACTTTCATCTCGAAAATCTGATACCTCACCCTCTCTTCCAGCGGCTTCTGATAAATGTTTTTACGTCGTTTCACGTTGTTCATTATAGCCGTCGGGTTCTTAGGAACGCTCATTCCGAGCGCATCACATGCCTTTTGCAACATCAGCTTGAACGAAAGCGTTCGTCCGCACTCATCCCGTATATCTCCGTTAGTCCACACGATGTGAGTAAATTCGACAAGATCGCTCATCGTTCCCTTCCATTTTCCGCATACCGACTCATTGTTATCAAACAATCTTCTGAACTCTGCTTCAAGCTCTCTCATGGCTCTTTCCGTTTGTTCTTTTCTTAAATTCTTATCCATTTTCTCTTTTATTTTAAGGTTAGTTTGTTGAAATAGCATCTTTGGAACATCATTTTTCGGATGCGAAAATAGTTCAATATTTAGAAATATATGTTCTTTTCTTTCTTTTCTTCGTTAATAATTGTTATTCACAAACATGTGTCTTTAAATATTAATGTACGCGCGTATGGAAATGTTTAGAGCACAATGATGCTCCGTTTGTCACCGTTGCGAAGCGTACGAGATAAATATCTGAAACACAGTACGATAGCTCCTGCGTTTCAAAAGCTATTGTTTTGCATTGCAAAAGGATAACTTTCGGGATGTAAAAGGATAACTTTCGCTTTCCAAAACAATAGCTTTTGAAAATCGGTTTCTATTTTAATGTCAGTTCAACGAAATTCGTTCGAGATATTTAAGTATAGCCGTTCAAGCTATACATGCAATAAATTCGCACAGAATAATATTTCTCTTGTTTTCCGGAAAACAAAATCTTTTCTGAAATTTTTGTTCGTTTTGTTCTTTATTTGTACCTTTGCAGTCGCAATTTTTGAATGGAATGTTGAAATCACATTGGCAATATTGCCATACGTCGAGGAATATATTAATCAGAAAGAATAAATTTTAAGATAAGAATAACAAAGGGAGTAAAACTTGAAAATCATTTTAATCATTAACCATAAGTGTAAAAAATGTCATGTTATACCGCCTCTTTACAATTAAATAAATAATGGAAGATATCATAAAAACGCTTATCACACTGCTTTTCTTGGGTTTAGCTATTTACGTAGAAATAATAGGTTCACGCAACATTTACAAGGCTTATAAACAGAAAAACAAGGTTGCTTTAACGGTCTATGTGTTTTCTTTCATTATGTTTAATGTAATTGTTATTACCACTTTAACATAAAGAAATGTGTTGAAACACTTATCAATCGATATGTTGCAATATTGAATTAAGAATATATATAATAAAGAACAAGAAAGAAATGAAAACAACTATCTTATTTATTCTTACGCTTTTTCTTTGCGGAGTAATTGTTTATGGCGTTGTAAGATATGTAATAAACTTAGTGAAATTCTTCCGCACGCCGGGCAAAAAGAGCATACCTGCAATAATATTTAATCTTTCTATTTTCGCATTTATGCTGTTCTTGCTCTATCTGATAGATGCCAAAGGGCATTTTGAAGCATTGGGTCAGTACATTGCAATGTTGAATTGAGCATATTAACAAGCATTTACAGCGACTGTTTTCGAGATAAAATTGTCGCATAACCAAATACACAACATCTTAGAAATCTATAAAACGTAAAAAGGAGAGCAGCATAAAAGCCTCTCCTTTTTTGCGTTTTTGCCCGTAATGGAAAAGATAAAAGGATGTCGCAGAATGCCTTCCATTCGGCTTTCCGCTATTTTTCGCCATGCGTTACAATGGTCATGCGTCAATAATAACGAAAAACCGGCAGACTTTCAGCATGGTTTAAAAGATTGTTTCAGATAGATTTTTTCATGTTTCCATTATCGCCGTAAGATTAATTTTTGTAATTTTGCACCAACGATACATGCATGCGCTGACAGCGTGAATGACGCTTTCGCCATACACGTATGGCAGCAGGGCATGTTAAAAAAGATGTTATGGCTCAGAAACTCGTTCAGACACAGACCGAAAAACAAGTGCAGGTGCAGCGTCTCTCGCAGCAGCAGATGCTTCAGGTGCGCTTGCTTGAAATGCCGCTTACCGAACTTGAAGAGAGCATAAACGCCGAACTCGACGACAATCCGGCGTTGGAAGCATCCTCTTCCGATGACATGTCAATAGACAACGGAGACGTAACGGATGCGCTTACCGACGGCAACGAGGATGACTTTGAGGCACAAACGGAACGCGAAGAACGTAAAGACGCGCTCGACTCTGCGCTCGAACGCATCGGACAAGACGACGAAATGCCGGCATACAACACTTCGGAAAGAAGCTATCAGAACGCCGACTACGAAGAGATTGTATATGGAGATTCGGTTTCTTTCTATGATAAACTGAAAGAACAGATGGGCGAACATGAGCTTACAGCTCGTCAGCGCGACATCATGGAATATCTTATCGGTTCGCTTGACGACGACGGAATGCTTCGGAAAGACATCGAAGCAATAAGCGACGAGCTTGCTATATATAACAATGTGGATGTGTCTGCACAAGAGATTGCGCCCGTTTTAAGCATCTTGCATGATTTCGATCCGGCGGGAATAGGTGCAAAAGACCTTCAAGAATGCCTGCTGTTGCAAATAGAAAGACGTCCCGAGTCGAGACTAAAAGAGCTGATGCAGCTCGTAATAACAAAATATTTCGATGAGTTTAAAAAGAAACATTGGGACAAAATAAAGACTTCGCTGCATTTGGACAATGCGCAGGCAGACGCATTGCAAAAGGAAATACTGAAACTGAACCCTAAACCGGGAGCATCACTTGGTGAGACTGAGGGCAGGAATGTGCAGCAGATAACTCCCGACTTCATCGTAGATACTGCCGACGACGGTTCTGTTACGTTCTCGCTCAACTATGGCAACGTGCCCGAGCTGTATGTTTCGCCCTCTTTCGTAGAGCTTGTAGAGACCTATAAGCAAAACAAAGCCGGCATGACGAAACAGGACAAAGAGGCTCTGCTGTATGCAAAAGGAAAGGTTGACAAAGCCTATGGATTCATCGAGGCAGTGAAACAGCGCAGAAATACAATGATAACAACGATGCGGGCGATAATAAACTGGCAGCGGAAATTCTTTGTCGATGGCGACGAATCTGACATAAAACCGATGGTGCTCAAAGACATTGCCGACAAGACAGGATTGGATATATCCACTATATCGCGCGTAAGCAACGTGAAATATGCACAAACCAAATGGGGAACTTTTCCGCTGAGGTTCTTTTTCAGCGATGGTTATACGACGGAAGACGGCGAACAAATGTCAACCCGAAAGATAAAAATTGCACTCAATGAACTTATCGCCGGCGAGGACAAAAGCAAACCGATGAGCGATGATGCGCTTAAAGAAGAAATGAAAAAACGCGGATTTCCGATAGCAAGACGCACGATAGCGAAGTACAGAGAGCAAATGGACATCCCCGTAGCCAGATTGAGAAAAGAGATATGAAAGGTAAAAACATAATCATTGCAGCACGCGTGATAAGCATGGTTTTCACACCGTTCTACCTGCCTTTGGTGGGTTTGACGGCATTGTTCTTTTTCAGTTATCTGAAACTTCTTCCTCTTTCCTACAAACTTATCGTGCTTGCGCTTGTCTATATGTTCACTATTCTCATACCGACAATTCTAATACACTTGTATCGCCGCTATCAAGGTTGGAATCCGATTGAGCTCGGTGTTAAGGAAAGACGTATGGTGCCGTATATCATATCAATCATAAGCTACTTCACTTGCTTTTATCTTATGGAGATGCTGCATATACCTCATTTCATGGGAGGCATACTTGTGGCAGCTTTGATAATTCAGGTGATATGTGCACTTATAAACGTATGGTGGAAAATATCCACCCATTCGGCAGCAATAGGCGGTGTTGCAGGCGCATTGTTGGGCTTTGCCGAACTGTTCAACTTCAATCCGTTGTGGCACTTCTGCTTGGTTATTGTGCTCGGAGGATGCGTAGGAACGAGCCGTATGATACTTCGGCAACA
>CALGRN010000144.1 GCA_937880835.1 uncultured Prevotella sp.
TACGGGAACTACCGTGCTTTCGAGAAGCATAAGGAAAAAGACCGTACCATAATTAAGATTATCTAAAAGTGCTGATAACCAATCCATTTAATTTGTTTTCTTTAAATTAATAATAATAAATACTTATCTCTCAATTAATATTTTCTGCCGCTTTATAATAGTCTTCTACATCCATACCATCTGGAAAGAGATCACTTAAAACCGTTTTTGCTTCATTCGGATTTATATCTTTTGTGATTTTCAGATATTTCATGAATTCTTCGTGCTTACCCAAGTCAAGACAACAGCGTGCCAGATAAGCGTATCCTTCGTTCCAATCGTCGTTAACTGTTTCTAAAAGTGTTTTAAGTAGTTTGTAAGCCATCTTCTTATACGAATTGTCGTATATCGAAATGGCTATTTTCAGAAACACTTTCGGCGACAGTTCCGAGTCTTTTATCGCTTTTTGAAAATACTTCTGAGCCTCTTCCATATTTCCGTTTTCGAGCATTATATGCCCTCTCAACACAGTCATTTCGTTGTGATCGCATTCCATTTCGTCAGTTTTATCTATATATTCGATAGCCTGGCGAGTGTCTCCGAGCCTGTTAAGAAGGAATGCAAGTTCTTGATATATCTCCAAACGGTTAGGAGATTGCGGAGCGACAAGCCTTTCCGCTTCTTTCAGATGTATTACTGCCTCTTGCAGCCGGTTTAGGTTCATCAGCGTAATACCTTGAAACATTTCTCCCGTTTCATCCGTTTTGTTTAGTTTGGTGAAACGCTTGTAATATTCAAGAGCTTCCTCAAACTGAACAATCCGTTAGCCTTATTCAATATCGCTTCGTCGTCGTCAGGGTTTATTGCAATAGAGTATTCACTGCTTGTTATAGAGTCTTGAATGTTGTTATGCATGAACTGAGACGATGCAAGTCTGTTCCAATAGATGCTTGAATACGGATTACTGTCTATCAGATCGTTGAATATCCGTTCGCTTTCGTCATAGTCACCTTTACCAAACAATATTCTTCCCCAAACCTCTTTATATTCTATTGTATCTTTTGCGGCAACTCTTTTCAGCCACTCTTCCGCCTTGTCCATTATTTCATAGTCTGCAAACAATGTGGCAACATCTATTATATAGTCGTCTTTTTCGTCTTCCGAAATTATATCGAACTTTTCTTTCAGAAACCCATCGGCTTTGTCAATATCATTCTCAACGATCATTATTTCGGCTTTGATGTAATAATAGTCAAGGTCTGTTTTATCGTCAATCAAATCTATTATTCTGTACGCTTTTTCTATATCGTGCTCTTTAAGCAATGCCAAGCTTGCCTTGAAAACAAGCGGTGATGTTGCACCCGGAAACAAAGAAACGGCATAGTCGATTACTTCAACCGCCTGTTTTGTATTGCCTTTAATGTGATAATATTCGGCAATATCCGCCAATTCGTCTGAATCCAAGTAAACAGAGATGCCGTTAAGAACGGCATCTTCATATTTTTCAAGGTTTTCCTTAAATTCCTTACTGTCGAAATAATTATCGTTTTGCATATTACTGTTTATTCCGTTTCGCCCAAGTATCTTTCAAACCTACTGTTTTGTTGAATACAGGTTTGTCAGAAGTAGAGTCCTTGTCTGCAATGAAATAGCCGATGCGCTGGAATTGCAGATATTCTCCGGGCTTCTTATCCGCAGCATAATTTTCCACATAACAGTTTGTTATGACTTTCAAACTGTCAGGATTAAGAAGTTCTCGGAAATCGCGTTCGTCTGCCGAAGGATTTTCCACATTGAACAATCTGTCGTATATTCTCACTTCCGCCTGCTTGCAATGGTCGGCAGAAACCCAGTGCAGAGTTCCCTTTACCTTTCTGTTTGCACCCTCCAAGCCACTCTTGCTTTGCGCGTCATACTCTGCCTGAATCTCCGTTATGTTTCCATTTTCATCCTTTGTGCATCCCGTACACTTCACTATATAAGCATTTTTTAGTCTCACTTCCTTGCCTATGCTCATGCGGAAGAATTTCTTCGGAGCTTCTTCCATAAAGTCTTCCCGTTCTATCCACAGATTTTTCGAGAATGTGATAGAGTGTGTTCCGTCTGCTTCATTTTCGGGATTGTTAACAGCGAGCATTTCTTCCGTTTCGCCTTCGGGATAGTTTGTTATCACAAGTTTTACGGGATTGACTACTGCCGATACCCTGCAAGCTCTGTTATTCAGGTCTTCTCTCACTGAGGCTTCCAGTAAAGCGACGTCGTTCAACGCATCGAACTTGGTGTATCCGATAGAATTTATGAACATACGAATGCTTTCGGGAGAATATCCGCGACGTCTCATTCCGCACAAAGTAGGCATGCGTGGGTCGTCCCATCCATCCACAAGATGCTCGTCAACCAATGTATGCAGTTTTCGTTTGCTCATCACCGTATAAGTCATATTCAGACGATTGAATTCTATCTGGCGCGGTCTGTTGTCGTTCATGTTGTCCGTTTCGCCCTCCATTTCTTTAATGAAGTCTATAAACTTGTCGTATAACGGACGATGAGGAACAAATTCCAGAGTGCAGACAGAGTGAGTTACACCCTCGAAATAGTCGCTTTGTCCGTGTGCGAAATCATACATCGGATAGGCATTCCATGTTGTTCCGGTGCGATGATGCGGCGTGTGTATGATGCGATACATTATCGGATCGCGGAAGTGCATGTTGGGATTAGCCATGTCGAGTTTCGCTCTCAGAACCATAGACCCTTCAACTGCTTCCGGCGTATTCATCCGGTTGAACAGTTCAAGGCTTTCCTCTATCGGTCTGTCTCTATACGGCGACGGTTTACCTGCTTCCGTAGGAGTGCCTTTCTGCATAGCTATCTGCTCGCTGCTCTGTTCGTCCACGTATGCATATCCTTGCTTTATCATCCATACGGCAAAGTCCCATAACTTATTGAAATAGTCAGAGGCATAATATATGTTGCCCCATTTGAATCCCAACCAGTTTATGTCATTGAGAATATTCTCAACATATT
>CALGRN010000145.1 GCA_937880835.1 uncultured Prevotella sp.
CACCGTACACATATAATATTCGGCTATCCATTGCCATAACCGATATTGACGTTCTGATACAATGGGCTTATTGTCGATGATATCAAGCACATATTTGGGCGTCACCTGAGGTGCTTTTTGATGCACACGCACCACCAACGCAGAATAGAGTTTGCTACGGCCAAATGGAACAATCACCCGCATACCAAAAGAGATGTCCTCGCCCAATTCGTATGGCACCCTATAGGTGAACAGCGACGATAAGGGCAACGGCAATAGAACATCTACAAAATAGGTGACACGTTCCAAGATATCTATATTATTGATTATAATCCTACTGGAATAATTTCATTGTCTCTGACTTCCAGAAACTGAACATTGATATTTTCGTATCCATTGCCTTCCGTTTTGTCAAAACTTATGACGTGGTTGAAAGCAATACGCGTGTAAGGTTTCTTCAATCCTATTCTGAATTTAGAAAAAGGTGAAAGCAATGCGAAGAGCATTGTGTTTGCGGTGGAGCGCATGTCTATTATTACATCGTATTTTGTATCTTTTACGATGCCTGCAACTTTCTTTAAGTAAGCCGTAAACGAATGTCTTTCCGCCTCGTTGAAACTTATAATCCTGTCTATCGACGGATGTCCTGCAAACAAAGGGGCAATGTTTTCGTTAAGAACAATATCTATCCGTGCATCCGGAAAGTTATGTCTTATGGTGTTGCAAAGCGATGTTGCAATTATGGCATCGCCCATCTGACGAAATCTTATGATGAGAACATTCATTTTCTTCTTGCCTTTTCTTTCTTCAATCCCGGATATTCCGGCTTTCATTCGTGCCGATATGTTATTCTACAATTCAAGCTTGAACTTTATCTTATGCTTTCTTCCGAACTTTTTCCAGAAACCTTTTCTGTATTTAAGAGCAAGTTTCACAGCTTCGTCAGGATTGAAATTTCTGCAAAGGGCATATTCTCTTACGAGCGTGATGAAAAAATCTTTCGGTCCCCAAAGACGTCGCAGACTCTTGCATCCGCGTTTTATGTCAACATGTCCGAAATACATCCTGTTTATGTCAACAACCGAAAAGCGATACTCCCCTTCCCTTTTTGTGTAAAGAATATTACCCGGCGAATAGTCAAGATGCATCATACGGCAGTCGTGCATCTTTGCCGTGAACTCTGCCAATGCTTTTGCCAACTCTTCGTAAGTACCTTTTTCGGCATCGCCGACCTCATACATGAGATGCTCGTAATCACATTGTTCGCTCACGAAGAACGTATTTCCTATCATCCCGCGACACCTTTGTTCTATATATGCGATTGGTTCAGGAGTGTCTATTCCGCTTTCGAGCAGTGCGCGAGGATAGACGAAAGCGCGCAACCCCTTCGGATCGCGCAGTCCGGTAGAGTAAACATACTTGTTGATTCCTTTCGGAACGCAGTATTTTTTCACGTTCAACCGCTTGCCGTCGGGTGTTTCCAACACTTTTATAGTATTGCGCGAATCATACAATATTTCTCCTTCCGTCTCGAAAATATCAGGAATTTTCAAGAGGAAACCTCTTATTTCGTTATATTTGGGATTTACTATTATACTCATATATTCGCTTGCCGATTAGCACGATTAATCGAAAAATTGCTTTCATACCGTGCAAATATACTTATTTTTTTTATATCAGAAGAATATATTTGCTTTTTCGCTTATCTTTGATTATGAGAAAACGAGAAAGCCTATTGATTGATTTTTAACGTGAGTTCGACGAATTATAATTCATCGAACTCACGTATTTTTACGTTAGGTAAATGAACAATCGATACATATTTGCAATATTCTTTCATTATTGTTTTATAAATACAGAAAATCAAAAGCTATTGTTTTACATCATAAAAGGATAACTTTCTGGATGTAAAACAATAACTTTCAGAGTGCAAAAGTTATCCTTTTGGAAGCGAGTTTACAATGTCTTGATATTCAACAACATACATACCGTATGCCCATAAGCGTTTTTCGTTCTGTTTCAACGCGTGGTTTTCAGTGTGGTTTGTTTTGTTTTGCTGTTACAACTGTCCTGCCTCCACTTGCAGAACGATGCGCTCCGTCAGCCTGTCAACGCCTTCGGGGTCGTACTGTTTTTTCAAACTTGCACCGAAAGCCCATGCAAACGCCTGATAGAAACCTGCGCGTATAGGACCTAAGAAGGCTTTAACAAGTTCGTATGAAGATGAGTTGCACTCTCTGTAAACCAACTTTATGAGCAGCTTTCCTTGCGAGAAAGTGAGCTTTTTCATACGTGGTTTGTAGGTTTTCATTATCGACTCCTCTACCCTTTTCAGATGTTTGTCCTTCGCTTTCTTATCCGGCAGCGTTTGCAGATACTCGTAAGTCTCGCGTATTATAGCGTTGCATTCTTTCGCAATGGGCAACACCTTCTTAACGTTATAAACCAAACGGTTGAACGCCTGTCTTTGTTTGGGGTCTGAAAACGTTATTTCGGGAAACACGTAAACATTGTTCAGCTCCACATATTGAATGCTGTCGCCTTCGCTCAGCACCTTACCTACCTTCACCATAGGCACAAATGTAGGGTCGTCCATATCAATTTCTCTCTCTTCCGGATTGATATGAGCTTCTTTCTCTGTCTGTGCGGTAACGTTAAAGAATGACGCGCATAGAAGAACAGCTAATATAAGGCGCAGTTTCAACATACCGCAAAAATAATTATATTTTCTCATTTACGCCTTATTTGCTTTCTTATTTTGCATTAATTTGTGTTTTTGTTTGCTTTTATCACATATAAAATTTAATTTTGTCCCTACTTTTTTGAACCTTATCCGATGATAAATAAATCTTTTACGAGAATGGAAAACGTCCATAGAAACAGTTCTGTCCGAGTGTCGGCGAGCCGTATCTCGGTATTATCCCTATTTATATTGTGCTTTCTGATTATGCCTTTCAATGTGTCGGCGCAACGAGACTGGGAGACATATTTCGACACAATGACAAGCACGGATGATGCCGAAGCACAGTCGTGGCAGTCGGCTTACGACCTTTTGAGCGAACTTTCGCAAAACAAGATGAACATCAACACTGCCACGCGTGATGATTTGGGGCAGCTTCCGTTCTTAAACGACGAACAGATAGAAGCCATACATTACTACATTTACAGATACGGCGCAATGAAAACGGAGGGCGAACTCGCCCTTATAGAACAATTGGATATGCGCACTCGCAATCTTCTTGCATGCTTCGTTTATTTCGGAGATACTGCCGGAAATACTTTTCCGAGCTTGAAAAACATTCTGAAATACGGGCAACATCGTTTTATCGCAACTGCAAAAATACCGCTGTATGAACGGCAAGGCGACAAAAACGGATACATAGGATATAATTATAAGCATTCCATAAGATACAGTTTCAACTACGGCGAACGCTTAAAGGCAGGCTTAACGGGTGCACAAGATGCCGGAGAACCGTTCTTTGCAAGGGGCAACG
>CALGRN010000146.1 GCA_937880835.1 uncultured Prevotella sp.
AACATCATCATCGAGCTTCTCGGCGAACAAGAGGAGACCCACTCCAGCATTTTCCTTTATGATACAGACTGGAAAAAGGGCGTCATCGGCATCGTTGCTTCGCGACTTACGGAGTTGTATTTCCGTCCAACGGTTGTGCTTACACGCGACGGACAGTTTGCGACGGGTAGTGCACGAAGCGTTGCCGGCTTTGATGTGTATGCTGCAATCAAGAGTTGCCGCGACCTTCTCATCAACTTCGGTGGACATACATACGCCTGCGGACTCACTTTGAGATGGGAAGATGTTGACACATTCCGCCGCAGATTCCAAGAATATGTTGAGAGTCATATACGTCCGGCACAGACAGAGCCTACGCTCTCCGTTGATGCCATCATCGATTTCCGCGACATAACGAAGCGTTTGTACCATGACTTGAAGCGCTTTGCTCCGTTTGGACCTGGTAATCCGAAACCTATTTTCTGCACAACGGGAGTATATGACTTCGGTACATCGAAGGTCGTAGGACGCGAACAGGAGCACATAAAGCTCGAACTCGTTGACTCTAAATCGAACAACGTAATGAACGGTATCGCATTCGGACAGAGCGGTTCTGCAAGATACATAAAGTCAAAACGGAGTTTCGACATAGCATATACGATAGAGAACAATGTATTCAAGCACGGCAACGTTCAACTTCACATAGAGGACATTCGCCCTGCGGAAGAAGATGAATAGCACTACCGACATATATTCGGATATACTCCGAAAGTATTGGGGATATGATGAATTTCGCGGCATACAACGTGAGATAATCGAGAGCATTGGCAGCGGAGAAGACACGTTAGGACTTATGCCGACAGGTGGAGGAAAGTCTGTTACGTTTCAAGTTCCCGCTTTGGCATCCGAAGGAGTGTGCGTTGTGATAACGCCTCTTATTGCACTGATGAAAGATCAGGTTGCTAATCTGAGGCGAAAGAGCATTCTTGCTGCTGCCATATACTCCGGAATGACGCACAACGAAATCTTGACAACACTTGAAAACTGTATCTACGGAGGAGTAAAAATATTATATGTATCTCCCGAAAGACTCTCTTCCGAACTCTTCC
The DNA here is from genome assembly GCA_937880835.1 of uncultured Prevotella sp. Lineage (GTDB taxonomy): Bacteria > Bacteroidota > Bacteroidia > Bacteroidales > Bacteroidaceae > Prevotella. Next base: position 1,089 of record CALGRN010000146.1, read on the forward strand.
AGATAAAGTTCAAGCATATGGATGTAAGTTTCATAACAGTTGACGAAGCTCATTGTATCAGTCAATGGGGATATGATTTTCGTCCTTCTTATCTGAAAATAGCCGACATAAGAAAGCTAAAACCGGAAGTTCCGATACTTGCTCTGACCGCAACGGCAACACCGGAAGTGGTTGACGACATACAAGACAGACTGTGTTTCGAGCATAAGAACGTGTTCAGAATGAGCTTTGAACGCAAAAATATCGCTTATATCGTGCGCGACACTACCGATAAAGCGGGAGAACTCGTTCACATATTACAGTCTGTTGAAGGTAGTGCTATCGTTTATGCGAGAAGCAGAAAGAGCACGAAAGAAATAGCTGAACACCTCAACAAGCATCATCTTAATGCAACATTCTATCATGCCGGGCTTGATTCGGCAGTAAAAGATAAGCGACAGAATGATTGGCAATCCAACGCAACAAGAATAATCGTGGCAACCAACGCGTTTGGTATGGGCATCGACAAGGCTGACGTAAGGACTGTAATACACATTGATTGTCCCGACTCGATAGAAGCTTATTTTCAAGAAGCGGGGCGCGCAGGGCGTGACGGAAACAAGTCTTATGCGGTTCTTCTTTATGATAACAGCGACAAAAGGAAATTGGAAAAGCGTATTGCAGACACGTTTCCGGACAAAGAATACGTAAGAACCGTTTATGATCATATCGCATATTTCTTTCAGATTGCATTAGGTTCGGGATACGGAACGACTAAGGAATTCAGCATAGAGAAGTTCTGCCATTACTTCAAACATTTCCCGATACAAGTTGATTCGGCATTAAGAATACTGCAAAGAGCAGGATATTTAGAATATGAGACTGACCCCGATACAAACGCAAGGGTTATGTTTCTTCTTTCAAGAAACGAACTTGACAAGCTGCAATACACCACTCCCAACGAGACAAAGGTGATAACTGCCATGCTCAGAGCTTATGGAGGACTTTTCACTGCTTATTGCTACATAGACGAAAGTTATATAGCACAAAAGGCAGGATTAGATACCAGACAGACTTATCTCGTGCTTAAAGCATTAAGCCAACGTAAGATAATCAGTTTCATACCTAAACGAAAGTCGCCCTACATAACATATACGCAAAGACGTGAGGAAGGAAAAGACATATCGATACCGCCTGATGCTTACGAGGAAAGAAAGGAGCAATACCGTGCGAGGATAAACGCCATAATACGTTATGCCACCAACAACGACATGTGCAGAAGCAGAATGCTGCTGACTTATTTTGGAGAGAAAGACGCAAAAGATTGCGGACACTGCGATGTGTGCATATCATACAATAGCGGATATATATCAAAAGAAAAGCAAGGACAGGCGAAAGAGCTTATAATGGAAATGCTCAAAGACCGCAAGAAGCATCATATCACAGAACTGAACAGACTGAGAATAGAACGAAACACGCTCAATGCCGTTCTCGAATACCTCGTCAACGAAGAGATTATATTGGTTGACAGTTGTTGGCTTCTATCAAAATGATATTTGAAACGCGCATTACAAAAGAACGTATAAAGTACATATTGTATAATTATTATACCAAACTCACGTAATATATAAATAAAAACAGGATATGTCTCATAGAAGAACATACCCTGTTTTTATCATAATAAATCTTTTCAGAAGATCATATCAGTTTGAAGGATGCGCATATTTATCGCCCGTCTGCTCTACAAGACGCTTCGCAGCACCCCTCGTATATCCCGTGCGTTTCACCGTTTCACCCAAT
>CALGRN010000147.1 GCA_937880835.1 uncultured Prevotella sp.
AGAGGCGTTCCCTTGCCCAAGACACTTAAACCGTCGGCACTCATCAGCGGAAGTTGCTGCAAGACATCGGTGGCTTTACCGAGCTTGCTGAATGACGTACCTTGAATGTTAGATATAAACATGCCTTTATTCATCTTGAACGTAGGGCGCAATGCCGTCACAGTCACTTCTTTCAATGTCTGTTCGGTTGACGACAACAAAACTCTCATGTTTTCGGTTGCGGGCAATATCAATGTCTTATACCCTATATAGGAAATTCTTACAAGTTTGTTATCTGGCGAAGCATTAAACGAGAATGTTCCGTCTTCGTTACTCACTGTTCCTGCAATATAGTTGGAATCATTTGCTTGCAGCAAAGATACGGTGGCATAGGGGATGGGAACACTGTCATTTTCCATTACCTTGCCACTGATGTTTTGAGCTTTCAAGTATGCAGAGCATGCTAAAACTGCAAATAAAAAAGTTATGTGTTTCCTCATAGTTGTTTTATATTCGTTATGCTTTTAAAGGTCTATTCCTAATCCAATGCTGAACGGATATGCTCCCGTTCCATCTTTCAGTCTGTACAACGGCGTCAATGCTGCCCGCATATACAGTTGAAAGTTTCTGTAACCGATATGATATTCGAGGTTCAGTCCCCAATGGTTTAGAGGTAGTTTCGATGTTTTCGTTATATGTCCGTCATGCTCCATTCCTATTATATACTTCGATTTCAAAGACGGACGCCATTCAACCGACAGACCTATACCTAAGAAATAGTTGTGTTTTCCTTCCTGTTCTTGGAAATCTAACATAACAGGTATGCTGTAAGAACTGTATTTCAGATAGTTCTTTTTCAGTTTCGGACCTTCGTAAGGGGTTATCTCGTTAGTGCCGTTCATCACCCCGGTGCGTCTGAGATGAATGTATGCCATTCTCAACTGCAATCCCGCTATGATGCCGAGCGTATTTGATTTGTTCAGCGGAATTGCCATATCCACCGGTATTATTCCCATTTCCCATGACCTGTTGTTTTTGGTTTTGATGTTCGAATGGTCTCCTGTAAACGTACCTTCGGTCATTCCCGACATTCCGATAATGAAAAACGGAAGGGTAGATTCAAAATTATTGTTCTTGGGTTTGGGTATGAACGGGGAGCCGATATAAATGCGCTCTATCTCCTGTCCGTCAACAAACTCGGTCTCATAAGACTTCGTCAGCTTGTTGTCTTCGCTGTCGAACACCTGCACGTTTGTCTTTTCATTATCCGTGTTTACAACTATTTTCTTGCCGTTTACCACAAATGTTGTGTCGTTTTTCTCTTCTGCCTGCAATGCAAACGGCATTGCAAGGGCTAATATAAAAAGTATTCTTCTCATGTTATTTTTAATTTATGATTTTCAGGTTTTATAAGTTACTGTGTCTGTTATTACGTTTTTATCTCCTCGAATAGCAGAGCTTTATGATGTCGTTTGGTTGCAGATCGCCTTCAATATAAATCACAGCACCGCTTTTCGCGCTTGTTTTGCTGAACAGAACGTAACGGTTCATGCCGTTCGGAAGTGCCGGCATCATGTAGTATCCGCTTACTACCTTGCCGTTTTCCACCACCTCTCTGATTTTCTTTGCACGCTTCTTGTCGGCATTCAGATAAGGTTCTATGCTCGCGCCGATGCTTTTATACGTCAGCGATTTATAGATGTGCATCTTGCAATTCAAGAAATCTGTGTCGTGCAGTTCTACCATTTTGCAGCCTTTTTCATGCCCGAAGCGGTTGAACACATTTTCTATTGCAAGTCCGTCTTGCGCCGATGTCGTTACAGAAATGGTCAAGAGTATCAGCAGCGTGAATGTCATGCGCATTATTTCAGTTGTCTTCTTCATGTCTGTTGTTATTGTTTCTTTTTCTTTTTTTATGAAATTCGTTCGGCAAATATTGTCTTGATATATTGCTTATGTCATATCATTGCATTTCGTTTAACGCCTCAAAAGACTCATCTTCCGTTGTAGATACCATCATCAGGGCAGCTTTTGCCTCTTCCATTACCACAACTTGGTCGGTGACTTTCTTTCCGTCTATTATGGCGTAGTTGTCGCTTTGCTTGGGAACGGAAATGAAAATCGACGCCAATATTATGACAGATGCGGCAATGGATATGCTCCAAATCAGTTTTCGGCGAGTTTTTCTTGGCATGCCAGACTTGTCGTTTCGAGTTTCAGCGACAGCCTTTTCTTCTATTTCAAAGGCGAACAATGCTTTGTAAAATCTCCATTCTTCGGGTATTACCGCATTCTTCTGTGTGAAGAAGTCGCGCAGTTCGGCTTCCTCATTGTCGGATGTTTCGCCTTCAATATATCGTTCTATAAGGTTTTCTATATATTCTCTTTCCATTATCTTGTCATTTTTATGAATTCTTCTCTTATTCGTTTTCTTGCTCTCGAAAGGTTCTGTCGCAGACTTGTTTCCGTACATCCGGTGATCTGCATTATCTCTTTCTTGTCGTACCCTTCAATCTCTTTCATTCTGAAAATCTGCGACTGCAAGGGTGGCAGCTTCTCCGTTATGCGTCTTATCAGCTCTATGTCGCTTCTTGCTTCTACTCGGTTGTCCTGTGTCGGAATTTCTTTTCTGTCCGGCTTTTCCTCTCTTTCGTGCTGACGATGACGCCAATGGTCTCTTTCTATGTTCTTTATGATTGTCGTTGCCAGTGCCATGCTATTGGTGTTTTTATCGAGTTGATGCCTCATACTCCACAATCTGAGCATCGTTTCCTGCACCAAATCCTCAGCGGTGCAGTCTATTCCGTTTGCTCTTGATGCGATGTCGAGCAGCTTGCCCCGCATCGGTATGACATGTTTGTTGAACTCTTCTATTTCCATAGCGTTACTATCTGTAAACGTATGACAGTGTTTTTCGTGACATCATTTGCCGTTTTTTCTTTTTATTTCAAAAAATAAAGTCCCCCGTTCAATCTTATTTTTTTACAAAAGAACTACAAAAACTGCGTATTTATATGGATTTCTGGTTAAAATATACTAAACCCATTCAATAAATACCTGAATTACAGGTTTTAATAAATATATTTGCAAAGCATAATTTTTAATTAATTCCATTATGAGAAGAAAAGTATTATTTATGTCGTTTGTGGCAGGATGCCTGCTCATAAGCAGCTGTTCGAGCAAGAAAGATTTGGAAAACTGCCAAAATGAGAATAGAGAACTGACTGCCAATTATCAGAAAACGAAAGAGCAACTCGCTGCAACGCAAGCCAGAATGTCATCGCTCGAAGAGCAGCTTGCACAGCAGAAGAGAGACTATGCAGCTCTTCAAAGATCATTGGATAAGAGTTTGATAAACGCAAATCAAAACAATATAAGCATAGAGAAACTTGTTGATCAAATCAATGAGTCAAACCAATACATACGTCATCTTGTGGAAGTGAAGAGCAAATCAGACTCTCTTAACATGGTGCTTACAAACAATCTCACACGTTCGCTCAGCAAAGAAGAGTTGAAAGAGGTCGATGTTCAGGTGCTTAAAGGTGTGGTTTACATATCGCTTGCAGACAATATGCTCTATAAGAGCGGTTCTTACGAGATTAATGAGCGTGCACAGGAGACTCTGAGTAAGATTGCAAAGATAATCACCGACTATCGTGACTACGACGTGTTGATAGAGGGTAATACTGACAATGTACCCATTTCGCGAGAGAACATACGCAACAACTGGGACTTGTCGTGTCTCCGTGCATCGAGCGTAGTGCAGTATCTGCAAAACAATTATGGCGTTGATCCTAAGCGAATGACAGCAGGCGGACGCGGCGAATACAATCCGATAGCAAGCAACAGCAGTTCTGTGGGCAAGCAGCGCAACCGTCGCACGCAGATAATAATAACGCCAAAGCTCGACCAGTTTATGGATCTTATAGACAAGGCTCCTGAAAGCGAAAAATAACAAGAATACTATTAATCACGATTAAATATATAAACTAAGGTAAGATAGAGACGCAGTGATGCGTCTCTATCTTTTTTATACATATCCGGATACACGTTTTTTACCTAATATAATAATAAAATAGAAAACATCGAATGCTCCGTTTTCAGTTCATTATATACAGAAGCTATATATAAATAACGGGAGTTCGACGAATTATAATTATCCTATAACTTTCCGGATATCGCTTATTATTTTA
>CALGRN010000148.1 GCA_937880835.1 uncultured Prevotella sp.
CTTACATGGAACGGCAATCTTGCAAAAATGATAAATGTTTCCGCAACATTGGACGCATATTACAATAACGTTGACGACAAGATAGTTGCGTTTCCGTCAACGTATGTATGGAAAATGACTAACTTCGGAAAGGTTCGTATAACGGGAATAGATGCCACCGTAAGCGCAGAAGCCCGCATCTCGGAAAATGTAAGATGCAATTTTGCAGCATCATACACCATGCAGAAGGCAGTGGATGTAACCGATAAATCAAGTTCTTATTATAAAGTACAACTTCCATATACTCCAAAACACAGTGGCAGCATGTCTATATCGCTGCGCACCAAGTGGATTGATGCAGGCTATTTCATGACTGCATGCAGCGAGAGATATACGATGATGAATCATAATTCCATGTATAAAGTAGATGCATATACGGAACATTCCGTCACACTTTCGCGCGAGTTCTCGTTTCGTTCCTTTCTTTTGAAGGTGCAAGGCAGCGTATTGAATATTGCCGACAAGCAGTATGAAGTGATAAAATATTATCCTATGCCGGGCAGAAACTGGCGTTTGGGATTTACATTAACATTCTGACAAACATTATAAAACCAAATAAATATTTATTATTATGAAACTAAAAAGTTTATTTTTTGCCGGCATTTATGCAATGGCAGTAGCAGTAGGATTTACTTCTTGTAGTGATGACAACACGGATGATTTGTGGAAAGAAGGTTCAACTATTGAAATTCCTAACGAAAGGGCGTATATTCTTAACGAAGGCTCTTATGGAAACAACAATGCGGTACTTTCTCTTTACAATTACAAAACCGATACGATTGTGTCGGGAGACATCTTCGGTACACAGAACGGAGCAAGATTAGGCGATACCGGACAAGACATTATCACATACGACAACAATCTATATGTGGTGCTTTACGGTTCAAAGTATATCGTGAAAATGAACGGTGCAGGTGTTGAGAAGGCGCGTTTCTCATTCGATGACAAATTGGGACAGCCGAGATATATGGTTGGAGAAGGCTCTCATATCTATGTAACCACTTATGGCGGTTATGTAGCAAAGTTCAATGCAGACAACTTGACGTTTGTTGATACTGTGAAAGTAGGCAGCAATCCGGAGCATATCATAGCGCAGGATGGTAAGATTTACTGTGTCAATTCAGGATGGGGAAAAGACAATCGCCTTTCGATTATCGACATAAAGGAATTTAAGAAAGCAGAGAATGTAGAGCTTTTCTATAACCTTGATTATATTGTTAATGCCAACGGACACATTTATGTGCAAGGATATGGCAATGATGACAGCTACCCTGTTGCAGTATATGACAATGAGAATAAGACTTACAAGATGATAGGTAAAGGTTCTGCGATGGTTGCATACGGCGATATGCTGTATGTGGCATATACGAATGCAGATTGGAGTGCACATACATACGAGACTACTTTTTATGCTTACAACGGCAAGAAAGGCGAAGTTGATGCAACATGGTCGTTGAAGAATGCGCCGAAAGAACTTTTTAAATCTTCCGTTTACGGTATGAGCATCAACCCGTTCACACATCATCTTTATCTGTTGGTGTCTCCTTACAAGGCTGACGGTATGGTATATCATTTCGATGAGAACTTCAATTATGTCGGCAAATTTGAATCGAAAGGCGTCAATCCCAGAAAGATTGCATTCCTGAGATAAATGTATAAATGAAATAAGGAAATAAAAGGTGAAACTCGTTTCATACTTATTTTTGCTTTTCAGTGGTATTCTCTTCTCCTGTTCCGGCAAGACGGAAACATCCAAAGGGGCAGGGGATACCATTGATTTGAAATATGCGGAGCACTTGCAGATAGTAAAATACGACGGATATACTGTTGCAAAGCTCGTTGATCCTTGGAAAGAAGGAAAGACACTGCATACCTATCTGCTTGTGCCGCGCGATATGAAGATGCCCGAAAACATGCCCGAAGGAACGGTGATACGTGTTCCGATAAAGAGTTCGGTAGTGTTCACGTCGGTTCATTGCGGACTTATGATTGCTCTCGGTGCAAAGGATAAGATTAAAGGTGTGTGCGATTTGCATTTTATCAGAAACAACTGGATACAGCAGCAGTGCAAAAAAGGTGTCATAGCCGATTGCGGAGGAGGAATGAATGCCAATGTTGAGAAGATTATAGATTTGAAGCCTGATGCCATATTTCTTTCGCCGTTTGAGAACAGCGGCGGTTATGGAAGGCTTGAAAATATAAACATTCCACTCGTCGAATGTGCCGACTACATGGAAACTTCGGCTCTCGGCAGGGCAGAATGGATGAAATTCTACGGCATGCTGGCAGGCAAAGAAGAAGAGGCTGCAAGGCTTTTCGACGAGATAGACAGAAACTATCAAAAACTTAAAGCAATCGCGCGCAAATCGAAAACTACACGTTCGGTGATAACGGAGCGCATATACGGTTCTACGTGGTATGTCCCGGGAGGCAGAAGCGTAGCCGGTATTCTGTTTGAAGATGCAGGCGGAAAGTATGCGTTTGCGGATATAAAGAAAAGCGGAAGTCTTGCGATGAGCTTTGAACAGGTGCTCGACAAAGCCGGAAATGCCGATGTTTGGATTTACAAATACAATTCTCATCCCGCCAACTACAAAGAACTTCTTTCCGAGCATCACGGTTACGGCAGGTTCAAAGCCTTTAAGACGCGCCGGATTTATGCGTGCGATTGTGCTGCCGTACAATATTACGAGGAAGCTCCTTTCCGTCCGGACTATCTGCTGAAAGACCTTATTCAAATCATACATCCTGATTTGAAGCTCGGCAAACTAAGATATTATGAACCGCTGAAACAATAAAGCGACACGCTGATAGTTATTGTTTTGCATTACAAAAGTTATTGTTTTGTGATGCAAAACAATAACTTTTACATTCTGAAAGGATAACTTTTGAAAATAGGATTAAATCATGCGGAGAGTTTGTTCCGTTATTACTGCAAAGATATAGAAAACAATTTTCATCCCGAACTCGTATTGTAATCTGTTAGTTTGACATACAAATTCACAGTCCTGCAAGGAAAGGCAGCGAGTTTAACTGTTGATTATAGAGAGATAAAGAAAATTTACTAAGGAATTATATACCTCAAAGCATTTTTTTGCAGGGATTTCCTGATGAACGTACTATCTGAAAATCTACCGTCAGACTCTCCATATATTTTATTTGGTGTAATGAAAATTTGAAAGGTTTAAGCCTGCCAAATGTCCATTAAACCGATTTCCTGACATTTTAAGGAATATACGTTGATATTGTATTTTACAGTTTTATCTTGTTCTCATGGTCTCGTATAATGTCGTTTTCAAGCTCAATTTTTTTCTTGTCGTTCTTAATACGTTTTTAAAATTAATAAATATACCTTGAGCAGTTTCAGGTCTAAGATATATTACATC
>CALGRN010000149.1 GCA_937880835.1 uncultured Prevotella sp.
TAAACTCGTAAATATCTTCAAGCGTTTTAACCTTCCTCATGCTTTCACTTATCTTGAAACCCCATTGTCTTGCTGCTTCAAGATTTTCAAAATGACCGTCGGCGGGCAATTCTTCACCGAGAAGATAATAAAGATATGAATCGAGCTTTCGGCTTGCCACAAGAGCAGAATTCAGGCTTTTAAGTGTTCCGCTTGCAGCATTTCGAGGATTTGCGAAAAGCGTTTCACCGGCTTCTTCACGTTCTTTGTTCAGACGTTCAAACACATTCCAAGGCATAAGAATTTCTCCTCTTATCTCAAATTCATCAGGAAAACCACTGCCGTTGAGCACAAGCGGAATGGCACGTATTGTCTTTACGTTAGCCGTAACATCATCTCCTTTTACTCCGTCGCCACGTGTTACGCCCTTTACAAGTCTGCCGTTGACGTATGTGAGTGATATAGACAGACCGTCGTATTTCATCTCGCAACACACATCAAAGTCCTCTCCGCCAAGTCCGCGCTTTACACTTTCATACCATTCTGCCACTTCCTGCTCGCTGTAAGTGTTCGACAAAGAAAGCATCGGGTATTTATGAGCAACCTGTTTGAAGTTTTGGTTTATGTCGCTTCCTACTCTCTGAGTGGGCGAATTTTCGTCTGTCAGCTCCGGATATTTGCTTTCCAAATCCTGCAACTCTCTCATCATGCTGTCGAATTCCATATCCGATATATCGGGGTTGTTCAACACATAGTATCTGTAATTATGCTCATGCAACTCTTTGCGCAATTGCATTATCCTTTCTTTGTCGTTCATATAATGATGTTTTTATGTTGCGAAATTAATTGAAATACTTTAAAACGCAAAAAAAGAACAGAGAAAAAACGCAATATAAACAGTATGTTCACGTTATTTGATAAACTTTAAATGCGGCTATAAACGCAGCATTTTCAATCTTAACAATATAATAAAAAGCATTATTATGAGAAAAACAATTTTCATTTTTTTCGCCTTTATCGCTACTATAATCTTTATTTCGTGCGATGTGGCGACCCCTAAAATCATCGAAGAGGAAGTATCTGAAAAGACATCGGAATTGAGAAAGAAGTACAAGGACAAACTTATCGGAAGTTGGTACTTTAAGAGAGAGAACAAAAAGAGGAAAGCTTTTGAGGCATATACGTTTGAAAAAGACGGCACAATGACGGGCATATTGAAGTATATGAAGAGAGATTCCGTAATTATAGGAGGTAAACCTATGTTAACCGATTGGAGCTTTGTTATAGACGATACCATAAAAGGGAAATGGGAACTTTATTATTCAGGAGATATGGAAATGAACATATTGAGTATTAATGCGAATGTAGTTTCTTCTCAAAAAGAAAAAATAATCCCTTTTCACACTAACTTTCAGTTTATTGACGTTAACGAAAGTACATTGCATATAGCAGGTTTGTTTACTTCCGGAATGGGTGAATTTAAGCGCGGAACGGTAAATTCAGGCTTTTGACATATATATAACGAACGTACAATTATGAAGAAGCATGTTTTGTAAAACTCATGTTATAATAAATATCCCCGAATGTTCTTTATTACATTCGGGGATATTTATTATAACCTATTTATAGTTTTGCAGTATAACTACAATGTGATTTTCATCTTAATATTGCCCACACAAAGAATATAAACACCTTCCGGCAATGCTGAAACATTAAGCGAAGCACTTCCGTTTTCTGTCGTATTTGCTTGGCAGCAGGATATTCCTTTAATATCATACAACTCTATTTTGCTGTTTTCAGGAGCATTTATAATATTCAAGAAGCCATCAGACACGGCTACATACAATCCTCCGTCGGCAATGGTTTCTATGTCTGTTATATCCGGCGTAATTTCTGTTTCTTTCCAATTTTCATCGACCTTATACGTTTTCCAATTCTTGCTTTTAGTTATTTGCAAGTCGGTGTCAGCGTATTCGTTCTGCTCCGTTTCGGAAGTTCTTATCAACCAGAGTTTCGTTTCTTCTGTTTCTGCACGCATAGGAAGACTGTTTAACATAGCTGTCATGCTTTCTCCTTTAATCTTGTTTTCTGCACAAGTGAGATATTGCAGCTTCATATTGTTTTCAAAATTCAGGGATGTAAGCTCGTTTTGATGACATTGCAACCATTGCAGATTTGCGTTTTTGCTTACATCCAGAGTTTTTATTTTATTGGAATTGCAATAAATTCTTATCAGCTTTTCATTCTGAGTAACGTCAAGTTCTTCAAGTTCGTTTTTATCGCAAGCAAGATATTCCAACACAACATTGCCTGTAACATTTAAAGAAGTAGCACCTGTTTCGCGACAGTCGAACTGCTTCACATCGCCTTTTATAATGATAGTGTCGTTTGTAATTTCGTATTTGGCGTAAAAATCCGTCGGTGCAGCAGGGTTTAAGCCCTCGAAAGTGATTTCACCTTTGCCGAAAATACCAATTGTTATTTTTTCTCCTGCGTTTTTGTTTGTTGTAAATTTAATAACATTTTGTGCACGGCTTTGCAAGGAAAACATTGTCAATGCAAATAACAACACTACCGATAAGAGATATTTTTTTTGTTCATAAGTAGAAAAGTATTTATTAAAAATAATTGTAATATAAACATTTTAATGCTTTAAACTTAAAGTGAGCATGCCTTCATGTTGCGTATTCATACTGTCATGGCATAAACGGTATGAAGGTTACTGTTATGATGTTTTTTCATAAATGCCTTTTTTCACCTGCGTTTGTTAGGATTATTATGTTTCCTATATTAAAAATTTGTATGCAAATATACATATAAATATTATAAAACGATAAATATTTAGGGTTTTTGTTATGATTTTGCAGTAAAAATATGCTTTAAATAAAAAGGCTGTTGTATGGTTTCTGAAAGGTGATATATATAATAATGTTTATCAATATGTTACATAATGTATTGCAAAAGCTATCCTTTTGCACGGTGAAAGTTATCCTTTTACGATGCAAAACAATAGCTTTTGAAACGTTCTTTTGTAATATGACGTGAGTTGGTTGAAATGAGTTTGAGAGATTTAATTAACGTGAGGTTCGACGAATATGATTAGTTTGATAATCTTATGAATAACGAGTTTTTATAACTTTAAATTGTTAATTAATCCGAGTTCTTTTAATTCAATCCAATAGATTTAAGTATATACGTTGCAATCAGAATGTAGGGACCGACCACGTGTCTGTCCGATAATCAACAGGATTACACATTCTACATTGTTTAATGCAGGCTGACACAGGTCAATTCGGACACGCACAGGGTGCGTCCCTACATGCAGGATATAATATACACGTTACAATCGTAATGTAGGGAAAAATCCCGTGTCTGTCCGTATTTAAAACAAAGTGCAATGTATATATATACCTGTGAGTGTCTGCGGTAGCATTTTATTTCTGCATTTACAACAATGTGCGTGTGAAGTTGTTTTTTTCGGATAATCAACATGTGTAATTTGTCGAACTAACGTTAAAACAAACATGAAAAGGAGATATTTATTTCAATGGAAATAAGAGTATTATTGAAACCGAAGAATATAAATTCTATAAGTTAGCACGTAAATATTTTTCTTATTTGCAAGATTGTATTTTCTTGCTTATATAATTTTTATGCGATGCTGTTTTTTACAACAATATATTATAATAAGAATGCAGTAAGATTTCAAATATTTTGATAATCCGGAATGTCTTCCAAGAAACTGTATGTATGGTTGTCATAATCCATTTTACAGCAGTAGTGTTGCAACCCGTTGCTTATAATAAGATAGTCAACGTGGAGCAGCAGATTGTACGTGGAAATCTGGTCGAAAACATTTTGTGTCAACTGTATATTTGGTGCTTTATATTCTATTATCATCTTCGGTTTCAGTTCTTTGTCGTACAGAATACTGTCTGCTCGCAGTTTCTTTTCGCC
>CALGRN010000150.1 GCA_937880835.1 uncultured Prevotella sp.
GCACACCTTATTATATATATAAGTCTTTTGGTTGTTGAAATGAAGTTTTATCCGGCCGTCTTCCAAAGGTGTGATACGTTCAAGTTTATGCGAAGTCAGCACTCTTACGCCCGCTTTCTGAGCCTTTTGCGTAAGACATGATGCAATGCTTTGTGCATCTTGCGAGCGTGGAAACACGCATTCGTCTTCTTGTACTATAAGAGGAACGCCGTTTTTCTCAAACCATTTGAATGTGTCTTCATTGTTGAAAATCTTGAAAAGCCGCTTCATCATCTTGTCTCCGCGCGGATATGCGTTTTTCAAATCTTTCACTTCGGCGAACGAATTGGTAAGATTGCATCGTCCTCCTCCTGACATCAGCACTTTTGCAAGCACTTTCTCAGACTTCTCGAATATGACAACATCGGCATCGGGTTGTTTGTTCTTGGCTGCAATGGCAGCGAAAAAGCCTGCTGCTCCTCCACCTATGATAGCTATGTTTGCCATATACGTGATTTTAAAATAAGAATAATTTTTCCTTTATATTCGCATCATGCGTTATCGGTAGTCAATCTATTGCCATGTGTTTTTCCCCTTATTCCGATATCGTGGAATAAAAAATAAAATTCAATCAGGCAGATTGTGAAAGTCAAGACTCCTTTTTGTCGTAGGCATGCAAAGGATAATCGATTGTGTAGTGAAGTCCTCTGCATTCCTTACGCTCTATCGCTTGCCGTGTGATAAGATAGCCTACGTTTATCATATTCCTAAGTTCGCAGATGTCTCGGCTTGCCTTCACGCTTTTGAAAAGAGCCTCCGTTTCCTCGTATATCACGTCAAGACGAGTCCACGCGCGTTTCAGACGCAGGTCGCTTCTTACGATACCTACGTAGTTGCTCATTATTTCTCCAACCTCTTTCACACTCTGCGTGATGAGAACTTTTTCCTCGTTGGTGAGCGTTCCCTCATCATTCCACTCGGGGATGTTATCGTTGAAATCGTAATTGTCAATCGTTTTAAGCGAATGTTTTGCTGCCGAATCGGCATAAACGACAGCCTCTATGAGAGAGTTTGAAGCAAGTCTGTTGCCCCCGTGCAGCCCTGTGCATGCGCATTCTCCCACAGCATAAAGACGATTTATGCTTGAACATCCGTTCAAATCCACTTTTATTCCGCCGCACATGTAATGAGCCGCAGGTCTTACGGGAATGTATTCTTTTGTTATGTCGATGCCTAACGTGAGGCACTTATGATAAATATTAGGGAAGTGATGCTTTGTTTCTTCCGCGTTTTTGTGTGTCACATCCAAGCATACATGGCTCAAACCGTGTGTCTTCATCTCTTTATCTATCGCACGCGCAACGATGTCTCGCGGGGCAAGCGACAGCCTTTCGTCGTATTTCTCCATAAAAGACTCGCCCGAAGGAAGCCTCAATATGCCTCCGTAACCTCTCATTGCCTCTGTTATGAGATATGCTGGATGAGTCTCTTTCGGACTATACAGAGATGTGGGATGAAACTGAACGAACTCCATATCCTTTACTGTTCCTTTCGCACGATATACCATTGCTTCGCCATCTCCTGTCGCAATGACCGGATTTGTAGTCGTTTGATACACCGCTCCGCATCCTCCTGTACACATAAGTGTAACCTTGCTCAGGTAAGTATCAACCTTTTGAGTTTTCGGATTAAGTACGTATGCGCCGTAACATTCAATGTCCGGCGTGCGTCGTGTTACCGTTATGCCCAGATGATGTTGCGTTATTATCTCTACTGCGAAGTGGTTTTCTTTCACTTCTATATCAGGATTAGCCCTTACGGCAGCCATAAGTCCGCGCTGAATTTCAGCACCTGTGTCGTCTGCATGATGCAGAATGCGGAACTCGGAGTGCCCTCCTTCACGGTGAAGATCATATTTTCCGTCTTGCTGTTTATCGAAATTCACTCCCCAATCTACAAGTTCCTGTATCTGTGCCGGAGCGTTTCTGATTACATGTTCCACAGCTTCCATATCGCTGATATAGTCTCCGGCTATAATGGTATCTTTGATATGTTTGTCAAAGTTGTCAACTTCAATGTTAGTAACCGATGCAATACCGCCTTGCGCAAATGCCGTATTGGCATCTTCGAGTTGTGTTTTGCAGATAAGACATATCTTCCCTTTTTTCGCTTTTGCTATCTTCAAAGCGTAGCTCATACCTGCAACACCTGCTCCGATTATAAGAAAATCGTATTTAAAAACCATGATGATAGATATTATCATCGGCAAAAATAATAAGAAATGTTGAAAGAATGGCTTTATATAAGTAAAAAGTTGTATTTTTGCAGATATTATTTACAGCGCGCCTATGATTAAGTATCATGTTGCCGAACATAAATGAATAAAATATATCATCATCGCATCTCCCTTGCAATGAAATGCGGAATAACCGTTTTTGCGATTGCTTCGTTTGTGTGGTTTTGGCAGAACACGCAGGCAGGAGCTGTGTTAGGGCTGCTTTTTATGATACTGACGATGCTCGCGATAGAGCGTTCCATTCATTCCGTATATACATTCACAGACGACGGTTTTCTTGTTTTTGAATACGGAAAGTTGTCGAAGAAGAAGGCAATAATGATAAGCGACATAGTGAAAGTGAGAAAGATTAAGACAGTGTTCGGTTTGTCTCACTATCTGCTTATAACCTACGGATCAGGCAGAATGATAAGTGCGCAGCCGCAGAAAGAAGACGATTTCATAGCGGAAATAAAGAAAAGACAGGATGAAATGGTATAAGATATATTTGTTTTTGATGCTTTTGGCAGTCGCATTGCCGTCGAATGCACAGACGGATGATGAGACAATGGTTGACAACGACGACAGTTCGGTTGCCGATCCGCTTATGATTGACTCTCTCGAAAAAGACACAATCATACTCGAATGGCCTCAATCCGTGCAGGTAAACATAGACAGACTGCTTAAAAGTTCAATGTTCGAGACGTCTCAGGTGGGCATTATGATATACGATTTGGATGCAGATTCCGCCATATACAGATACAACGAACGTCAGCTTATGCGTCCTGCTTCCACGATGAAACTAATCCCTGCGATAGCAGCAATAGACAGATTGGGAGGTTCTTATCAGTTTAAGACGAAATTGAAATATACCGGAAGCATAGAAAACCGAACACTTACGGGCGACCTTTATTGTGTAGGCGGATTCGATCCGCGTTTCAACAGCGACGACATGAATGCGTTTATAGAGAACTTAAAGGAAATGGGTGTTGACACAATACGTGGAATTCTATATGCCGATTACTCTATGAAAGAGCGTGATTTGCTTGGTGAAGGGTGGTGTTGGGATGATGATAATCCTGTGCTTTCGCCACTTCTTTTCGGCAGGAAAGACAAGTTTATGGAGCGTTTCATGAATGATTTGCGTAAAAACGATGTAGTAGTGCAGGCTTTCAACGCGACAGGTACTGCGCCGAGCGATGCTTATGAGATATGCACACGCTTCCATACGATAGACCAAGTGCTTATGCGTATGATGAAAGAAAGCGACAATCTGTATGCCGAGTCGATGTTTTACCAGATTGCCGCAAGCACAGGTAACAGACCGGCATCGGCAAAAGACGCACGTTCGGTAATAAAACGACTTGTCGAAAAGGTAGGTCTTGAACCCTCAAAATATAAAATTGCCGATGGCTCGGGGCTTTCTTTATACAATTATGTATCTGCCGAATTGGAGATAAAACTGCTTAGATACGCTTACAGAAACGACAATGTCTATATGCATCTGTTGCCGTCGCTGCCTGTCGCAGGTATTGACGGAACGTTGAAAAACCGTATGCGAGGAACATTTGCAAGTGGAAACGTGAGGGCAAAAACAGGCACGGTAACGGGCATAAACAGTCTTGCCGGCTACTGTACGGCATCAAACGGGCATAAAATATGCTTCGCAATAATAAATCAGGGCTTGCTTCATGGGAAGAACGGACGTGCCTTTCAGGATAAAGTATGCGAAATATTATGCCGTCCCCAATGATGAAATGCAGTTTCTGATTTGTCAATTTCCAATCTGTCAGTTGTCGTGTTCGACATTCAATGAATAATAAATGAAATTATGGATAAGATAAAAATTTTAGTGGAAGAGTTGATACAGTTGTCGGGAATAACCGGAGTGGCAGTTCCTGTTGTACGACATGTGTTGCTCATTATAGTGGCAGTATTGCTTTCCATGATAGCATATCTGATATGCCGGAAGCTGTTTGTGCCCTTGATAACAAAGCTTACGAGAAAGACGGAGACACAATGGGACGATGTTATATTCAACCACAACGTGCTTGTGTCGGCATGTCACATCGTGCCTGCGATAGTAATATGGCAGCTCTTGCCTCTTGTATTCTATCAATATCCTACTGTCAGAGAAGCGTTGGCACGCCTTACGGCAGTATATATAACCGTAATGTCGATAAAACTCGGTATAGTTTTCATCAACTCTTTAAAGTCTCTTGACTCCAAATTCAGCACTTCCACGCAGCAATACATGCAGTCTTTCTGCGGAGTATTGAAGATTGTGCTCATCTTTGTGGGCGTAATAGTGTCGGCTGCCCTGTTGTTGGGCAAGAGTCCGCTTGCGCTTTTCGCCGGTCTCGGAGCTACTTCCGCAGTGCTGATGTTGGTTTTCAAAGACACGATAGAAGGACTTGGAGCAGGAATAAGGCTTACAGGAAACGAGATGGTGCATAAAGGTGACTGGATAACTGTTGACGGAACGAAGGTCGATGGCATTGTAGAGGATATAACGCTTACCACTGTTAAGGTGAGAAACTTCGACAACACCATTCTTACGGTGTCGCCCCTGACCCTCGTAAACGGTTCTTTCCAAAACTGGAAAGGTATGCTGCAAAGTGCAGGAAGACGTGTAAACCGAACTGTGTTCTTTGATTTCAGAAGCGTAAAGATGATAGACGACAATCTTGAACGGCAGCTTCTGGAAAAGAGATTCTTCGACGAAGCCGAACTGAAAGACCGAACTGTCGTAAACATGGGGTTATATCGCAGATATATCGAGAAATATCTTGCAGAGCATAAGGAAGTGAACGAGAACATGACAATAGTGGTGCGGCAGAAAGAAGCGACGCAAGCAGGACTGCCGATAGAATTCACTTTCTTCCTTAAAGATAAGGATGCAATGGCATACGAGCACAATCTGGCAGAAATAATGGAAAGCATATACGCGCTTGCACCTGTGTTCGGGCTGACTATCTATCAGCAATATCCGGAGCAGTAGAAATGAGAAAATCACGAGAATGTAATTGTGTAAAGATTGAAAAACGGCAAAACTTTATGACATGAATAATAAATTTTCGTAAAGAAAATTCTTAATTGAAGATATAATGAAACAGCTCTGAAAAGGCGATTATGATGCTTTTTCAGAGCTGTTTTTTCGTTTCTGTGTCTCAAAACAATAGCTTTTGCAATTCTGTTTCATTGTTTTTGAGTTGCAGAACCATTGTTTTCGGAATGCAAAAGCTATTGTTTTGCAGCGTGAAAGTATAGCTTTTGCAAATCAATGTAAATGTTGTTGCATGTCAAAAGGCTGATTGTCAGCGTGTTATGTTTTTCGTGTTTTCACGTCCCGATATGCGTTTCGTGTCATATCTGCGAGTATTCGTATGCTGTGTAAAATAATTTCAGAAAAACCAATCGTTGAAAACACATTCTGATATGATGCGCTACACATCAGTTCACGTTGATATTGAGAAACTTTAAATAAGAAATAATAACATGTTTTATTTTGGTGTTAATCCTATTTGGTGTATTTTTGCAATATAAATAATGATTTAAAGCATGCAATACAGACTGACTGCGCCAAGCCAAATCAATGCAAATATAAACCTGCCTGCATCAAAGAGCATCAGCAACAGAGCACTCATAATAAACGCTTTGGCAGGTGGTGGTATCAATTTGCAGAACTTATCCGATTGCGACGATACACAAGTGATAATAAATGCGCTTAGAGATATGCCGGAAGTGATAAACATCGGTGCAGGCGGAACGGCTATGCGGTTTATGACAGCCTATCTTTCCGTTACCGAAGGTGAGCATACCATAACCGGAACAGAACGTATGCGACACCGTCCGATAGGCGAACTCGTAGATGCGCTTCGCTATCTCGGAGCTGATATTAAATATGAAGGAGAAGAAGGTTTCCCTCCCATCAGAGTGAAAGGCGCACCGTTGGAAGGTGGAATATTGGAAATTCCGGGCAACATAAGTTCACAATACATTTCGGCTTTGCTGATGATTGCGCCTGCGTTGAGGAACGGATTGGAACTTAAACTCACCGAAAACATCGTTTCAAGACCATATATCGACCTTACGTTGTGCACGATGAAAGACTGCGGTGCGGATGCGGAATGGACGGAAATAGATACCATAACCGTGAAACCGAAACCATATTCGCGCAAAGATTTCTTAATAGAAAACGATTGGAGCGCATCCTCCTATTGGTATGAAATGTTGGCAATAAACGGCAATCAGGACAGTGTTGTAGAGCTGAACGGACTGATGGACGGTTCGAGACAAGGCGATTCAGTCGTCAGATACCTGTTCAGCCTGTTCGGTATTAAGACATCTTTCGTCTCAGACGGATTAAATGCTCTGTCGAAAGTAAGACTGACGTCCATCCCCCGAAATCTTCCGAGAATAGATTATGATTTTGTCAATCAACCCGATTTGGCACAGACGCTTATCGTTACCTGCGCCCTTAAAGGTATAAAATTCCGCTTTACAGGACTCGGAAACCTTAAAATCAAGGAAACAGACAGGATAGAAGCGTTGAAGAAAGAGATGAGAAAGCTGGGATATGTGATAAGAGATAACGACGGAAAAGAACTTTACTGGGAGGGTGAAACATGCGATGCTACAATGGAAGCGATAGATACTTACGAGGATCATCGCATAGCAATGGCTTTCGCTCCTGCTGCAATAAAGTTTCCGGGATTGCGAATCAACAATCCGGAAGTTGTGTCGAAATCTTATCCGCACTATTGGAATGATCTGATAAATGCAGGTTTCAATATAGAAGAAACGAAATAGACACTGCATCGTATGGACTTTATAATAATAGGAATAATATCTGTTTTCCTGCTCGGTGCGGTGGTTTTTATTGCCACTTTCCTTTCACGCAGAGGTAAAGACGATGATGTCGACGAGGTTGTAATGCCGGTATCATCGTGTGCAACCTGCGACGGCAGCGACGAAAAATGCGAACATGTTTGCTTAATGGAAGCTGCCGTGAAAGACATTGAATATTATGACGACGAGGAGTTGGATGATTATATAGGCAGAGAAGCCAACTGTTACAGCGACGAAGAAGCTGAACAGTTTTCCGAAATACTTTATACCATAAGACCCGACGAGGTGAAAGACTGGAACAGAAGTCTGACGTTGAGAGGAATAAACATACCCAACCAGATAAAAGATGATGTCATTGCGATGATTAACGGATAAAAAGCATTGTAAAGTTACGATGAACATACTGGAATATACATTCTTTCAGAACGCTCTGATAGGCTCGTTGCTCGCGAGCATTGTTTGCGGTTTCGTGGGCACTTATATCGTTACGCGACGCTTGGTGTTCATAAGCGGCGGCATAACTCATGCCTCTTTCGGAGGCGTCGGACTTGGTGTTTTCACAGGAATTAATCCCATTTTGTCGGCAATGGTATTTGCAATAGCGAGCGCATTCGGTGTTCAGTGGCTTTCAAGGCGCGGTAATGTGCGCGAAGATTCGGCAATAGCAGTGTTTTGGACTTTCGGTATGAGCGTGGGAATAATATGCTGTTTTCTCACTCCCGGTTTCATCCCCGATCTTCCTTCGTTTCTTTTCGGGAGCATACTCACTATAAGCACGCTTGATTTATGGATTCTTGCAGGTCTTACGCTTATAGTTACGATACTGTTCACGCTTCTGTTCCGCACAATATTAAGTATCTCTTTCGACTCGTGTTTCGCGCGCTCGCAGCGGCTTCATGTAACCTTGATAGAATATGTAATGATGGCAATAATAGCCATGACGATAGTTTCCACGCTGCGAATGGTGGGCATCGTGCTGGCAATAAGCCTTCTCACAATACCGCAAATGACGGCAAACGTGCTGACATACAATTTCAAGCAAATGATATTGGTAAGCATTCTGATTGGCTGGATTGATTGTATATCGGGTCTTGCCATATCTTATTGGCTCAATGTTCCATCGGGAGCGTCGATTATTTTTGTTTCCATAATAATTTACACGATGCTTAAAACAATAAAAACACTAACATTTAAGTTAAATAAGAGTGAGAACTCATAAATTAAAATATATCGTCCTGTTTCTCTTTGTCGCAGTTATCATTGTGACAACGGGATGCTCTACGCAGAAAAATACTGCAAAAACACGTTTCTGGCATTCGTTTAAAGCAAAATACAACACATATTACAACGGTTCGTTGGCATATATAGACGGTTCTCTGGAAAAAGAAAACGGTAACAAAGACAATTTCACGGAAATCATTCCTTTATACACGGTAGGCAACAAAAACAGCCGTGAATTGGGTAAAAGCAACTTTGAACGTGCAATAGAAAAATCGCAGAAAGCAATAAAACTGCACAGCATAAAGAGACGTCCGCAATGGACCAAGAACCGACAAAAGACGGAAAAGGACATAGAATGGCTCAGTCGTAAAGAATATAATCCGTTCCTATGGAAAGCATGGATGCTTATGGGACGCTCGCAATTCCATAAAGGTGCGTTCGATGAAGCTGCCTCAACGTTTGCTTATATGAGCCGTCTTTATCAGAGTCAGCCTGCAATCTACGGCAAAGCTCGTGCATGGTTGGCAAAAGCATACATAGAAGAAGGCTGGATGTATGATGCCGAAGATGTCATCAGAAATATGCAGCGGGACTCCATACATTGGAGTGCAGCAAAGGAATGGGACTACACCTATGCCGATTATTACATACATACGGGTGAGTTTGAGAAAGCCATTCCGTATCTTAGAAAAGTGATAAAGCATGAGATGAGGCGCAAACAGAAAGCGCGTGAATGGTATCTTATGGGGCAACTTGAAGCTGCACTCGGACACAAGGATTTGGCTTATAAAGCGTTTAAACGTGTCATAAGGCAGAACCCTCCGTATGAATTGGAGTTCAATGCGCGTATCGCAATGACGGAAGTAATGGCAGTCGGGAAGGCTAAACAAATGATTGGTCAGTTGAGAAGAATGGCTGCATCGGATAAAAATAAAGATTATCTCGACCAAGTTTATTATGCAATAGGAAATATTTACCTTTCTCAGAGAGATACGATGAAGGCGATTTATGCCTACGAAGAAGGTAATAAAAAAGCAGTTCGCAGCGGTATAGAGAAAGGAGTGTTGCTGCTTCACTTGGGAGATTTATATTGGGCGAAGGAGAAATTCGGTGATGCAAGGCGATGTTACGGTGAAGCTATCGGACTGTTAGATAAAGACCGGAAAGACTATGAACAGCTTTCCAAACGTTCATTAGTTCTTGATGAGCTTGTTCCTTATACTGATGCTGTATATCTGCAAGACTCTCTTCAAGTGCTTGCAAAGCTTCCGGAGAAAGAACGTAATGAAGCTATCGACAGAGTGATAGAGGAGTTGAAAAGGAAAGAAAAAGAGGAAAAGCGTGCTCAACAGGAAGCTGAGGTGGAAAGAATGCAACGTGAAAATAATGCAGGAATAGGCAATATGCGTAACGAGACACCTCAAAGCGGTGTCAGACAGGATGGCTTGTGGTACTTCTATAATCAAATGGCAGTCAATCAAGGTAAACAAGCCTTTCAACGACAATGGGGAAAACGAGAGAATATTGATAACTGGCAGCGAATCAATAAGACTGTCGTCGGAGGAGGAGAGTTTAACTCTAATGCTGAATTGACAGACGAACAACGCGATTCTATCTTTAATGCAGAACAGATACAGGACTCTATCAATAATGTATTGGATAGCGCACAGAACAATCCGCATAAGCGTGAGTACTACCTTGCGCAGATACCTTTCAGCGAAGAACAAATAGCAGAGAGCAATGCTATAATAGAAGATGGACTTCATCATGCAGGTGTTATATTCAAAGATAAATTGGATAATCTGCGTTTAAGTGAGAAAAACTTGCGCAGATTGACTGATTTCTATCCCGAATACAAACAAATGGATGATGTATTCTATCATCTTTATCTGCTTTATTCAAGGCTCAATAAACCGGAATTGGCAGATTCTTATATCGAGAAATTGAAGAGAAATCATCCTGAAAGTCAATGGACGGCAATCCTTTCAGACCCTTATTTCAAGGAAAATGCTAAATTCGGAGTTCAAATTGAGGACTCTATTTATGCAGCAACTTATAACGCTTTCAAGGAAGATCGATACGGAGAAGTGGCAGGAAACACTCGTGTTTCTGAGACAAGGTTTCCATTAGGAGCTAACAGAGATAAGTTTTTGTTTATCGGCGGATTAAGTAAATTGAATAGTGGAGATGCAGATGGATGTGTTTCCGATATGAAAAGAATAGTAGAGAAGTATCCGAACAGCCGCATAAGTGAAATGGCTGGTATGATAGTAAACGGTGTTAATGCGGGCAAAAGGCTTCGTGGCGGTAAGTTTTCTCTTGGAGATGTATGGTCAAGACGTACGGCTGTGCTTAACGACAGCGATTCTATTGCAGCTTTGAAATTCAGCGATGAGCGTGTGGCTAAATTTGTTTTAATGCTTGCTTATGCTCCCGATTCGCTCAATGAAAATCAACTCTTGTTTGAAATGGCAAGGTTTAATTTCACCAATTTCATTGTTCGCAATTTTGAAATATCTATCGATGAGATGGACGGATTGCACCGAATGATTGTATCAGGTTTCCGAAATTATGATGAAGTTTATCAATATGCGCGTCAGGTATTTAACAATAATGCCATTGCAAGACATTTAACGAAAGCTCGAAAGTATATAATAAGCGAACCGAATCTTGCATTGATAGGGGAGCGTTTCAGCTATAAGGATTACGACGAATTTTACTCTAAGCATTTCTCTTCGCTGAAAATAATGAACAGGTATCTTCTAACAGAGCCTGCCGAGATACAGATAGAGCGTGAGCCGGAGCAGGAAGATGTTCCCGAGAACGAACAAAATACCGGCGTTGATGATGGATTGTTCTTTGCTCCTGAAACAGAAATTATACAAGAGGAGAATGATACGACGGTATCGGATATGCCTCAAAGAGTCGATACAACAACCGTTCGACAAGACAGTATAAGTTCGGAAACGCCTGCTGTTGGCAACGATGTCGTGCCGAAAGAAGATGAGAAAGTGTCCGAAAGTACTGAAACCGATAACACGATTGTTATTCCGGAAGAAGAAAAAGCGGAGGAAGTTCCCGATGAAAACACGTTTATCATACAAGAAGAAGAGCCTGCCGTAAATCAGAATGATGACGGAACGATAATTATAAATACGGAAGAAGAAAGCAACGAGCAACCTGTTACAGTGCCGCAGCCTGAAAAGCCGCAGGAAGCAGAAGAAAAACAGCAGGAAGAAAAGCAATCAGAACCGTTAGAAGATGATAATATCATATTCTTTGAAGATGAACCTACAACGGGTAGCGGTAATGAAAACAAGCAAGAAAACAATAATCAGAATTCGAAGAATAACTATGATTTGGAGGATGAATATTACGAATTAGAAGGTTTTTAGAATATTATGAGCAACGGACTGTTATTATGGATAGACGACGAGATAGAGCTGCTTCGTGCGCATTTGCTGTTTCTCGAAAAGAAAGGATATGAAATAATCACTGTCAGCAATGGCACTGATGCGATAGAGGAGTGTCGCAATCACTCTTTCGACTTGATACTTCTCGATGAGATGATGCCTGGATTGAGCGGTCTTGAAACCCTGCAAAAGATAAAGGAGATATCACCTTCCACACCTGTTGTAATGGTTACAAAGAGCGAAGAAGAGAATATCATGAATCAGGCGATAGGTTCTAAAATAGCGGATTACCTCATAAAGCCGGTAAATCCCAATCAGATACTGCTCACACTGAAAAAGAACATACATCAGAAAGAGATTGTTACGGAAGTTACGCAGAGCGGTTATCAGCAGAATTTTCAAGATATTGCGGCTCAAATATCATCATGTAAATCCTATGAAGACTGGATAGATGTTTACAAACGCCTTGTGCATTGGGAGATAGAACTCAGCAGTACGGAAAGCAATATGACCGAAATGCTGAAAATGCAGAAGGAAGAAGCCAACATAGGATTTGCCAAATTCATAAAAAACAATTATATGGATTGGGTAAATCCGAATAACAACAATGCTGACATATCAGCTTCCGGAATATACGGAGGAAAGCAAACCAAGATGCCTAACGAGCGTCCGATGATTAGTACGGAGATATTCAAGAAGAAGATTTTCCCTGCCATTGATGAAGGATATAAGGTTTTTCTCGTTGTGATTGACAATTTCAGATACGATCAATGGCGCGTATTGGAACAGGAAATCAGCGATATGTTCGACATTGATGAAGACCTTTACATGAGTATTCTCCCTACTGCCACGCAGTATGCGCGCAACGCTATATTCAGCGGACTTATGCCGACGCAGATTGCAAGCATGTTTCCCGATTTGTGGGTTGATGAAGACGAAGAAGAAGGAAAGAACCTTAACGAAGGTCCGCTCATAAGAACTCAGATAGAAAGATATCGCCGTCACGATACGTTCAGCTATAATAAGATAAAAGATTCTGCTGCTGCCGAGAAGTTCTTGGCACAGTTCAGGCAGTTGGAAAACAACGATTTAAACGTAGTTGTGATAAATTTCATAGACATGTTGAGCCACGCGCGCACAGAGTCTAAAATGGTTCGGGAGCTTGCCAATAATGAAAGCGCATATCGCAGCATTACATTGAGTTGGTTCAGACATTCGGTTTTATCAGACCTTTTCAAACTTTTGGCCCAAAGCGATTATAAAGTCATAATAACAACCGATCACGGAAGCATACGCGCATCAAAGCCGTTGAAAATCATTGGAGACAGAAATACAAACACAAACCTGCGGTATAAGCTCGGAAAAAATCTAAGCTATAACCCGAAAGAGGTCTTTGTTATAAAAGAACCGCATAAAGCACAGCTGCCTGCACCTAATTTAAGCACATCGTATGTGTTTGCAACGGGCGACTCCTTCTTTGCATATCCCAACAATTACAATTACTATGTGTCTTACTATAAAGACACTTTTCAGCATGGAGGCATCAGTATGGAAGAAATGATAATACCCATTGTGACTCTGACACCAAAGAAAAGATAACCGATGGAAATACGTATAGAAAACATAAACGATATACACTCCGCAGCCGAAGAGTTCATTTCCGGCATGGGTAGCGGCAAAGTGTTTGCATTCTATGGCAAGATGGGTAGCGGAAAGACAACCTTCATAAAGTCGGTATGCGAATGTCTCGGTGTGGAAGATGTAATAACATCACCCACATTTGCGATAGTTAACGAATACAGCTCGTTGTCAACAGGCGAACAAATCTTCCATTTCGATTTTTACAGAATAAAGAAAATAGAAGAAGTGTATGACATGGGATACGAGGATTATTTTTACAGCGGCTCTCTCTGTTTTATAGAATGGCCCGAGCTGATAGAAGAAATCCTGCCCGAAGATGCAGTAAAGGTTTATATATCAGAACAGGAAAACGGCGTCAGAACAATCACGTTCTGATGCCGTTTTTTGTGTCTTACAAACATATTCCGGTATCTTTATATTGCAGTTTTCAATAAATATAAGCCCTTGTCAGACTTGTTGTTGAAATCAAATTGTCAATAACTGTAATTAACGACAGCTATCCTTTCGAGATGCAATAGATAACTTTCATGCTTTCACAACCACTGAAAGACCTTGAAACATTAAGTATCGCACGATAAAAAATAAAGAATAAATCATGGAACTGAAAGAAATACTGAATCATCGCAGAGCCATAAGGCATTATGACAGTGAGAAAACCATCGACGAAGAACGCGTCAGAGAGTGTATAAGACTTGCCACTCTTGCCCCTACAAGTTCGAACATGCAACTATGGGAATGCTATCACGTTACCGACAAAAACATTATGAAAGCGTTGGGCAAAGCCTGTCTCGGTCAGCTTTCTGCCACGTCGGCACAGCAGTTTGTCGTGTTCGTTACCCGGCAAGACCTTCATCGCAGTCATGCAAGGGCAGCAATGGCGTTTGAAAAAGATAATGTGGTGCGCAACAGTCCTGCCAAAAAGCATGCTGGACGCATACGTCGGTGGGAACTTTATTATGGCAAGGTGATGCCGTTTCTCTACTCGCGATGCTTCGGTCTGCTCGGACTGTTTCGCAAAATGTTGGCTAACGTCGTAGGATTGTTCCGCCCTATCGTGCGCCAAGTATCCGAAAACGATGTCCGCGTGGTTGTTCATAAGAGCTGTGCGCTTGCCGTTCAGACCTTCATGATAGCGATGAGTGAGGCAGGATACGACACTTGTCCGCTCGAAGGGTTTGACAGCAGAAGGGTGAAAAGCATTCTTCGTCTGCCTTGTTCGGCAGAAATAAACATGATAGTATCATGCGGAATACGTCTGCCCGACGGTGTATGGGGCGACCGTTTCCGCCTTCCTTTCGATGAAGTTTATCATAAACTGTGACGGAAGTTGAAACGTAATGTTTCTGGAAATGACGTATAGTTGAGAATGGTATCGTTATGACGAAGATGCCGCTTTACGTTCTATGTTGTGAACTTTCTTTACTTTAAACTTGTCGAAGCCTTTGCCATAGACTCCCATTACCGCAGTTTGGGTTACGAATGCGTGCTCGTCTATCTCGTTTATCATGCGGTATAACAGCCTTGCCTCACGTATTTTCACCACCACTATCAACACCTTCATGCTGCTTGTGTGATAATATCCGTGTGCATCTATAAGCGTGCATCCGCGATGCGGAGGCTCTGCCGTGATGCGTTCGCATATCTCTTCGTATTTCTCTGATATTATAAGGAACTGCACCGAGCGTCGTCCTGAGTTGACAACCTGATCCAATACGAATGAAGTAATTATAAGAGTCACATAACCATATATCACCTGTTCCCAGCTGTGCAGAACAACATAGCTTAGAGTTACTATTGTCATGTCGCACAATAATATGACCCGTCCTAATGATATTTCATGATATTTGTTTACTATTGCAGCTACTATGTCAGACCCTCCGGTGCTTCCGTTGTATAAAAGTCCATATCCTATGCCCACTCCGCAGAAGCATGCGCCGATTATACTTGCCATAAACGGTTCGTCTGTAAGTATTGTCGGGTTGGGAAATGTGTTGCGGAATATAGACACAAAGGCAGTAAGAACCACTACACCGAATATTGTCTTGATGCAGAATTTCAGTCCGAGTATTTTCAATGCGAATGCAAGCAGAATGGCGTTGGCTATGAAATAAGTAGTCTGAACGGGTGCCCCTATGCCCCAGAAAATTATTGAAGAAAGACCTGCTACGCCTCCCGTGCTTATGTTGTTGGGCAATAGGAATATTGTCCATCCTATACAATAAGACAACATGCCTACGGCTATCATTACGTAATCTAATATTTCACGATACAAAATCTTGTTGCTGATACGTTTCATCCTGATTATTTGTTTATTATTGCCGTTGCAAAGTTAATCCAAAAAGGTAATACGGCAAAACAAAAAACAAATATTTTTATTTAAGATGTCTGCTTTTTTTCGCCTTCTTCAACAAGCCATAAAAGTAAAAAATATTCATAAAATTTAAAGTCGAAAATATGTGTTCGGATTTTTGAGAATATATATATTAATAATTAAAATAAACATTATTCGCAAATGAAATATATGTTTTTGCAATTCTATTTCGCTAATTTTGTGTTACAAAACAACCTCTTCCAGGGTATAAAAGTTATTGTTTTGCACTCTGAAACCTATCCTTTCAGAATGCAGCAATAGTGCCGTTGTAAATCAATATGCTGATTTTCAGTCTGTTGTGTTTTCGCGATTTTTCAGCACGAATATGTGTTTTCTCTCAAATTCTGCAAGTGTTTGCCACTTATGTAAAATAAATTCATAATAAAACAATGCGTTTTTTGCTCTCTTATCCACTTTGTTTCATTCGTGCTTTTTGCAATGGTTTCTTTGTTTATAAATGTCTGCCGTATTACAGATGCTTCAAACATAGACTTCCGCAACTCTGCCATGTCGCGTTAAAAAGCACTAATTAGACAATAAAATGCAGTACATATAATATGTATATGGAAAAAAAACACTAAATTTGCACGCAATAAATTTTTCAAGTAATAATATGTCATCATTTGTTGCAGATAAAATAGTAATGGACGGTCTGACCTTCGATGACGTCCTGCTAATTCCCGGTTATTCAGAAGTACTGCCTAAAACGGTAGAGTTGAAAACAAAGTTCTCACGTCACATAGATTTGAATGTGCCGTTTGTTACCGCTGCTATGGACACCGTTACGGAGTCGTCTATGGCAATAGCAATAGCGCGCGAAGGAGGTATCGGCGTAATTCATAAGAATATGTCGATAGAAGAACAGGCTCATCAAGTGGCTATTGTAAAGCGTGCCGAGAACGGTATGATTTACGATCCTGTGACAATACGCGAGGGGAGTACGGTGCAAGATGCTCTCGACATGATGTGTATGTATCACATCGGAGGCATTCCTGTTGTCGATGATAATAATCGTCTCGTAGGCATAGTTACCAACCGCGACTTGCGTTTCGAACGTCGCCTGGATAAGAAAATAGACGAAGTGATGACCAAAGAAAATATTGTTACTACTCATCAGCAGACAGACCTGACGGCAGCTGCACAGATATTGCAGGAAAACAAAATAGAGAAGCTGCCGGTGGTGGATAAGGAAAACCACCTCGTAGGACTTATCACATACAAGGATATCACAAAAGCGAAAGACAAACCGATGGCTTGCAAGGACGAGAAAGGTCGTCTTCGTGTTGCTGCCGGTGTTGGTGTCACAGCCGATACGCTTGAAAGAATGAAAGCACTTGTTGAGGCAGGAGCAGACGCAATCGTTATAGACACGGCACACGGACATTCGAAAGCCGTAGTGGAAAAACTTGTGGAAGCAAAGAAAATGTTCCCTGATATAGATATAGTCGTGGGTAATGTGGCTACCGGAGAAGCTGCCAAGATGCTCGTTGACAATGGTGCTGATGCCATAAAGGTGGGCATCGGGCCGGGTTCTATATGCACCACACGTGTCGTTGCAGGTGTAGGCGTTCCGCAATTAAGCGCAGTATATGACGTTTATTGCGCACTGAAAGATACCGATGTGCCTCTTATTGCAGACGGAGGTCTGCGCTATTCGGGAGACATCGTAAAGGCTTTGGCAGCAGGCGGAAGTGCCGTTATGATCGGTTCGCTTGTAGCCGGAACGGAAGAAAGTCCCGGTGAGACTATTATATTCAACGGACGTAAGTTCAAGAGTTATCGCGGAATGGGTTCGCTTGAAGCAATGGAGCAGAAGAATGGCAGCAAAGACCGCTATTTCCAAAGCGACACGAGCGATGCAAAGAAGCTCGTTCCGGAAGGAATTGCAGGCAGAGTGCCTTATAAAGGAACGGTTCAGGAAGTGATATATCAGCTCGTAGGTGGTCTGCGGTCGGGCATGGGATATTGCGGAGCAGGCGATATAGACAGACTTCATGAAGCAAAATTCACGAGAATAACAAATGCTGGAGTAATGGAAAGCCATCCTCACGACATTGCAATAACAAGCGAAGCACCAAACTATTCACGTCCCGAATAATATAAAAAAGAATAACATGAAGATAAAAGCATTATTAGCCGGTATGCTGCTTTGCGGCACAATGGCACACGCTCAGAACGATCCAACTATAATGACTATAAACGGACAACCCGTTAGTCGTTCGGAATTTGAGTATTCTTACAATAAAAACAACACCGATGGTGTTATCGACAAGAAGAGTGTAGAAGAATATGTGGACTTGTTCGTAAACTATAAATTGAAAGTGATGGCAGCTCTCGATGCACGTATCGACACTACCCAATCTTTCAAAAACGAGTTCGCATCATACAGAAATCAGCTTGTCCGTCCCACAATGGTTGAAGAAAGCCGGGTGCTTGCGGAAGCAATGAAAGTGTATGAAGACACAAAAAAGCAGGTAGGAGAAAAAGGACTTGTACGTCCGGCGCATATACTTATGCGTGTAGGACAGAAAGATTCGGAAGAGAAACGTACGGAAGCAAAACAGCGTATCGACTCTATATACAATGCAATTAAAGCGGGAGCGAACTTTGAAGAACTGGCAAAGAAGCTGTCGCAGGATTACGGTTCGGCTTCTAAGGGAGGACTGTTGCCATGGATAGGTCCCGGTCAGACTCTTCAAGAGTTTGAAGACAATGCTTTCGCATTGAAAGTAGGAGAGCTTTCCAAACCTTTCCTTTCAACCGCAGGATATCATATCATACTCTTGAAAGAAAGAAAACCGTTTGAGCCTTTCGACTCTTTGAAGACAGATATTCTTAAATTCTTGGAGGCACGCGGAGTGCGCGATAAGGTCGTTTACGACATGTTGGACTCTATGGTGGCTGCAAGTAACGGCAAACTTACACGTGACATGATTCTCGAACAGAAAGCTGAGGAAATGGAAGCGAAAGATCCGGAGATGAAAAACTTGATACGCGAATATCACGACGGACTTCTTTTGTTTGAGATAAGCAACAATACCGTGTGGGACAAGGCTGCAAAAGATGAGGAAGGACTTGCTGCTTATTTCAAGAAAAACAAGAAGAAATACAAGTGGGAATCACCGAGATATAAAGGTATCGCATATCATGTGAAGACAGAAGGTGACGTTAAGGCTGTAAAAAACTGTGTCAAGAACATTCCTTTTGATAAATGGGCAGAAACCCTCCGTAAGACTTTCAACAACGACAGTATTATAAGAATACGTGTTGAAAAAGGAATATTCAAAGAAGGAGACAACAATACGATAGACAGAATGGTGTTCGGAAAGAAAATAGATACAGTGCCTGTGAAAGATTATCCTATTGATGCCGTGTTCGGAAAGAAGCTCACCGCGCCAAAGGAATTCAATGATGTACGTGGTCAGGTGACGTCAGATTATCAGGATATGCTTGAAAAAGAATGGATAGCAAGTCTTCGAAAAAAATACGAGGTTGTTGTTAACAAAGACGTTCTTTCAACTGTTAACAAGCATTGACAATGATAAAAGACGCGGGTCTGTATTTCTTCCGCACATAAAAATATTGACTGATGAATAAAACTTTTAAGATAGTCTTAGGCGCAAGCACTGCGTTTTTTCTTGTAGCAGGTATAACCGCTGATGCAAAGATGGGTGCGATGTCTGCGTATTATGAAAACGATTCCACTGTGGCATCATCGCAAAAGAATACCGTTATGCCAAATGAGACAAGCGTGGTTGACGAAGTTATATGGGTGGTAGGAGACGAACCGATATTGAAATCGGATGTCGAATATATGCGTTTGCAAGCTGAAAGCGAAGGAATAAAATGGAATGGAGACCCTGACTGTCTTATCCCGGAGCAGCTTGCTGTGCAGAAGCTGTATCTTCATCAGGCTTCTCTTGACAGTATAGAAGTTACCGAAACGGAGGTAATGCAGGATGTTGATATGCAGATAAACTATTTGATTCAGCGCGCAGGCTCGCGTGAGAAGTTGGAAGAATATTCAAACAAGACCATTTCACAAATGCGCCAGAGCATGCATGAAGACTTCAAAACGCGTCTGTTGATACGCAAAATGCAACAGAAACTTGTTGGAGATATAACGGTATCGCCGGCAGAAGTGCGTAAGTATTTTAAGGATATGCCACAAGACAGTCTGCCATTTGTACCTACGGAGGTAGAAGTTGAGATTATAACAAATACGCCGAAGATTGCCATTGAAGAAATAAATCGTGTAAAGGACGAACTGCGCAACTATACGGAACGTATAAACAATGGCGATGCTTCCTTTGCAACGTTGGCGCGTCTTTATTCGGAAGATCCCGGCTCGGCACGCAACGGAGGAGAAATGGATTATGCAGGAAAAGCAACATTTGTACCCGAATTTGCTACCGTAGCTTTTAATCTGACTGATCCCAATAAGGTTTCAAAGATTGTGGAGACTGAGTTCGGTTTTCATATCATACAGTTGATAGATAAACGCGGAGATAAGATAAAGGTACGCCACATACTAAGAAAACCGAAAGTGTCGCAAGAGGCGATAGACAAGGCAATAGTGCGTCTCGATTCTATCGGTGATGATATACGTGCGGGAAAATACACTTTCGAGAGCGCAACAGTGTTTCTTTCTGATGATAAGGATACGAAAAACAATCATGGACTTATGGCATTCAATGATCAGGAGAATATGTCGCGTACATCAAAATTCCGTATGCAGGACTTACCGACAGAGATTGCACGTGTCGTTGAAACAATGCAGGTGGGCGATGTATCAAGATCTTTTCAGATGGTTGACAGTAAAGGAAAAACCGTTTGTGCGATCGTTAAACTTAAAACACGCATAGAAGGTCATCGCGCTACGATAACAGAGGATTTCCAGACGATGAAGAATGTGGTTATGGCAAAGCGTCGGGAAGAAGTTCTTCATAATTGGGTGAAGAACAAACTTAAAACGACATACGTAAAGATGAACGAACGTTATAAGGATTGTAACTTTGAATATCAAGGGTGGATTAAATGACATTGCATGATAAGATAAAACGATTTTTCTGCGGGCATAGAATCTTTCTTTTAGGATTTCTATGCCTGTTTGGAATATGTATGGTTTATTCTCATATTGCACCGGGAAAGAAACGACGCCCTGTGGATAATCGTGTTTATCTGATTCATGCTGACGAATTGTATTTCGATGAGTTTAAAATGCCCGGAGTACAGATAGTCAAAGGAAAAGTTGCTTTTAAGCATCAAGGAGCAAAACTTACTTGTGACAGTGCGTATTTCAGGCAGGATGACAATACGTTTGAAGCATTCGGACATGTTAGGATGATGCAAGGAGATACGCTTTCGCTTACAAGTGAATATGCTTATTATGACGGACGTGAACAGATGGTGCGTGCAAGACGTAAGGTTATATTGCGCCACAGACGTTCCGTGTTGTATTGTGACAGTCTCGATTATGACAGGAAGTTCAACTTCGGTTATTTTTTTGAAGGAGGAAAACTTGTTGATAATAAGAATACACTTGTAGCCGATTGGGGAGAATATAATACTGAAACGAGAAATGCAACGTTCTATTATGGAGTTAGACTGAAAAGTGTCGATTATGATATTCATACAGACACGTTGCATTACGATACACGTACAAGTCTTGCAAATATAGTAGGTCCGTCAACTATCTATAATAAAGGAAATGTTATAAAGACGAGTAAAGGGTTTTACGATACAAAAAATGATAAAACAAAACTGTTCGGACGTTCAACCGTTACAAGCAAGGATAAAACGCGCGAAATAACTGGTGACAGTCTTTTTTATAACAGTAAGAGTGGAATAAGCGAAGGTTATGGAAATGTTATATACGTGGACAGCAAGAACAGAAATAAACTTACGGGTGGTTATTGCTACTATAACGAAAAGTCGGGAGATGCACTTGCAACAAGAAATCCCGTAGCGATGGACTTCTCACAACAAGATACTCTGTATATGCATTCTGATACCATACGTATGAAAACTTATTATATCAATACTGATTCTATGTATAGAAAGACGTATTGTTATAATAAGGTACGTGCGTACCATATAAATATACAGGCAGTCTGTGATTCTCTTGTCTTCAATACGAAAGATTCTTGTTTGACAATGTATAAAGACCCCATAGCGTGGAATGGTGACAGACAGTTATTGGGTGAGGAGATAAAAGTCTATATGAATGACTCTACAATAAATCGGGTTCATGTAAGAGGACAAGCATCCTCGATAGAATTGATGTTTGACAAGAAACATTATAATCAACTATATTCCAATGATATGCTCGCATATTTTGAAGAAGGAAAGCTAAGAAGGACTGATGCAATAGGCAATGTATTGGCAGTCTATTATCCGATAGATGAAAAAGACAGTTCGCTGATTGCACTTGATTATACAGAAACAGATACGATGCGAATGTATATGTCGGATGAAAGAAAACTTCAAAAGATATGGACATCAAAAGCAGAAGGGACTTGGTTTCCTATTTCACAGATACCGCATGAAAAGGAAAAACTGTCAGGTTTCGCATGGTTTGATTATATCAGACCGGTTGATAAAGATGATATTTTCGAATGGAGAGGAAAGGAAAGCGGAATGGAAATAAAACCATCGCAACGCAGTTCTGCCCCATTGCAAATTCTCGATGATAAAGACAACGTCGTATTATGAGATTGTTTGAAAATAGAAAACCACGAAAGTTTCATCATGAATACATCTATGTGGACGAACGGCGGGAGCATCTT
>CALGRN010000151.1 GCA_937880835.1 uncultured Prevotella sp.
CTGTATTAATTCGAGTTTTAGAAACTCGAATTAATTGATAATTTAAAGCGACAAACAACTCCGTTATTCATCATAATTATCGAACGAAGTAAATTCATCGAACTCACGTTATTTAAAAAATTGCTCTATTTGTATCTGTTAAACTATTTTCTTAGGAAACCTGAAAAAGTAAACGAAACTCAACTATCTGTTTCTGTCATAGATAGCCATAGATAGTCGTAGATGTTAAAAATCTGCACATATATATATGAGATTTGCTATTTATAAAAAATATTTTATATCTTTGCCCTCACAAATAATGATGATTTTACATCAATATTTAGAAAACATTATTATTGTTTTCTAATTACAAGGGTAGAAAGAAACGAAGGAAATAAAACCTTATGAGAGTATAAAGAAAGTCCCATGATGATTAAAAATAATTGTATTCTGTTTTTATGAGAAAAATGCTAATTTTACAAATAGGAGTATTATCCTTATTTGAAATCAGCCATGCTTTATATATACCGAATTGCCAAAAATAAGCTACATGTATGGCTTTGTTGGGCATCAATCTCTTTGTTGTTTAATTTTTATATGAATTCTATTGATATATTTTTTAATTAATTATTAATCATTTATTTTTTATGAATTTTAGATCGACAATTTTGTTTTTCTTATTGTTTTTCTCATTGGCATGCAAAGCTGCTGTTTATGAGAAAGCGTATGGTGTGAGAGTCTATGATGATGTGGGGTCGAAGAATGCCATTGTTTCGTTTTATACGGACAATCCGTCCTATATAATGGATGAAATAAATCTTGACGGTTTGATTGTTCGTGCTGCAGCCTATGCCGACGGGGCATACTATCTGATGGTAGCACCCACTTTTACATGCGACTCACTGGTAAAAGTTGACATGACAACAGGACTGCGAGAGACCATTGCGGTTTATGAGTTGAAAAAAGACTTGGCAGTCAGGCTTATAGTGACCGATATGACCTATGATGTCACGACGTCAAAACTATACGCTTTGGCAGTGGATGTGAACGAAATAAACATGCAAGATCCGAATGCTGAAATCAACTTGAATCTCTACACAATCGATCCAACGACAGGTGAAGCCGTTTATGTAGGAGGACAGCCTTCCATAAACTTGGTCACAATCGCAGCCAATTCCGAAGGATACCTATATGGCGTGGATGTCAACGGCACGCTGTGGTCTATCAACAAGCGGAACGGCAAACCGGAAGAGGAACTGTCTATGGCTGATGTTGAAGCATCCTCACTGCAATCGGCAGATTTCAGCGAACGAGACGGCAGCATGTATTGGACTCGTTTCAACGGTATAGGCAATTCGGAACTTTGGAAGTTCACTTTTGGCGATGACGAGATCACGCCTTCTTTAATCGGAGCGTTGGCTAAAGGAACAGAAGTCATAGGTCTGCACATTGACTCAAATGCAGAATCTCCATCAACGCCGGCAGAACCGACGGACTTTAAAGCAGTAGCCGGTGTCAATGGTGAACTGAAAGCCACTTTGTCTTGGAAAAATCCTCAGGTGAACCAACGCAATGAAGTATTGCAGGGAACTTTGAAAGCCAAGATATATCGCAACGGTGAAGCTGTGGGTAATTTAGACGGTGTGACAGCCGGACAGGTGTCCGAGTGGACAGACAATACTCCCACCAAC
Organism: uncultured Prevotella sp.; assembly: GCA_937880835.1. Lineage (GTDB taxonomy): Bacteria > Bacteroidota > Bacteroidia > Bacteroidales > Bacteroidaceae > Prevotella. The sequence goes on from CALGRN010000151.1 coordinate 1,671, forward strand.
GGGATGGCTCTCTATCAGGTATCTGTAATCAATAGTGATGGAGAGGGAAAGAAAGCAACTGCTTCCGAAATATTCGTCGGTGAAGACGCATTGGGCTACGTGACGGAACTCAAGGCACAACGGCAGAATGGAGACATCTCCCTTAGTTGGAGTAAGCCTACCAAAGGACGTCATGGAGGATGGATAGGAAATAGTGCTATCACCTACAAGATTGTGCGTCTGACAGACAGTCTCGTTGTAGCGGAATCCACAGGAGATACACGAGTTTTGGACACAAACATTATCATTCAGGATGGTTACTCCTACACCGTAACTGCTTATAACGCTGCCGGTGAAGGACTTTCTACCACGAGCAATACCGTTGTTACCGGTCCGGCAGCAACAGTCCCCTATCGCTGCGACTTCAGCACAGACTATCAGACCCGTCTATGGACGATAGTTGACGCAGACGGTGATGGTGAGACATGGTATCGCGATCACAACTATGCCGGTACTTCCGACTGGTTCATGAAATATATGTCACAGAGTTTACTTGATCCGGCAGTAGAGAACAACGATTGGCTTTTGTCTGCACCAATCCGATTGGAAGCTGGAAAATACTACACGCTTAGCTACTCAATCCGACTGATGAGCCAAAGCGGTCTTTTCCCTGCAAATTACTCGGTGACTTTGGGAACGGACAACACTGTGGAGGCACAGAATAAAGTATTGGCACAGATTGATGGTGAGGAAAACATGATGCAGTTTGCCAATCATCAGGTAGCCGTTCAGGTGGATGCTGATGGTGAATACACTTTGGGATTCCAACTTAGAAATCGTGTTCCGGCACAGATCACGAATATCGAACTTACAGAAGCAAATGGAATTGAGCTCGCTCTCTCCACATTGGACGGAAACAGAGTACCCATGTTGGGAGAGACCTCTTCATATAAGGTGACTGTAACAAACAAAGGCGGACAGGAAGTGAGTGCATACACCTTATCTCTCGTGGATGAAAATGGTAATATTCTCGCAGAAAAGGAGGTTAAGACACCTATTGCTTCCAAAGCTACAAATGAAGAAACAATTGAGTGGACACATGAGGAAAAAGGAACAAAGATGTTGTCCTGCAAGGTTACTGTGAATGGAGACGTGGATGCTTCTAACAATGTGAGTGACACAATCAAAGTGACTGTGACAAATTCGGGCGTATGGAAAACCGTAGGAACGGGTACAAACACTTCCTACAACTCTCCGTTCGGCTGCTATTCTGAATACACGGCTGCCCAGACGCTCTATCGTAAGGATGTACTCGATATGGAAAAGGGACAGAAAATCGAAGCTGTGATTTATCCATATGACAAGGGTGCAGGTACAAATATCACAGAATACGATCTTCCCGTCAAAGTAATGGTTGCTCAGACAGACAATGAAAATCTTAACGAGGCTTTGGGCAAGGAAACTTTTGTCACCGTATATGAAGGTACAACCTATCTATCACCGGACAGAAAGCAGACAGAGATAGTCTTCGATACCCCCATTGATTACAACGGAGGCAACCTATGCATCATGACCATCAACACCAATGGAAAGAAAGTGCCGGGCTACGTATTCCTTTGCACCAAGACTCCCAACCAGTCTTCTACCCAATATTATCAAGGAACTACTGCTTTTGATTGGAGTCAATCCATGAAATCAGATAAAATATATGCCAACGCTTCTTTCTTAGTTACTGGTTCTTCCACAAATATGATTATTGCTAAGGAGAATGAAGATTCCGATGTAGTGGATGTTTATAGTATCACTGGTCAGTTGATTAGAAAGGATGTTATTATGAGCAAAGCCACCAACTTGTTGCCTGCCGGAATATACATAGTAGGTAATAAAAAGATCGTTGTAAGATAGTTTTATTCTTAAACTTTTGAGAAATCATTATCAATAAGTCTGTCCTCCATGTTCAGAAGTCCAAATAAATGGATGGCTACACACGAAGGACAGACTTTTTTGTACCTTTTTCGATATGTTATTAAATTCCTTATAAATATATTAAGAAGATGAACGGAAATAATCGTCAGATTTAATTCATTTCCAAATAACATGGGTTTTATATACCAAGCAAAGAATTGATACATAAAAATTATATTTGAGAATGAATTCATCGTATAATAAAAATCGGGTGCATCAAAATTGATACACCCGATTTTTGATTTACTCTAACAAGAATATACATCTTGTCATAATTATGCATTACGTTTATTGTTCTGCAACATCTTCTTTGGACAGCTCCACAATGTTCCTTTTGTTAGCCTCAATGCGCTCATATTCTTCCATAGAACCGACAATCAGCTTATCCCATTTGCGAAGACCTGTTCCCGCAGGTATAAGATGTCCGCATATAACGTTTTCTTTCATACCCTCCAAGCGGTCAATCTTTCCACGTATTGCCGCCTCGTTGAGAACTTTCGTTGTCTCTTGGAATGACGCTGCACTCATAAAGCTCTTCGTTTGCAACGCAGCACGTGTGATACCTTGCAATATCTGTGTTGAAGTAGCAGGAACTGCATCACGCACCTGAACAGTCTTTAAGTCGCGACGTTTTAGCAGTGAATTTTCATCACGCAACTTACGTGCCGTAACTATCTGTCCGCGCTTCATATTCTCACTGTCGCCGGCATCTATGACAACTTTCTTTCCCCATATACGATCGTTCTCTTCTGAGAAATCAAGTTTGTCAACAAGTTCTTGTTCAAGGAAAGTAGTGTCGCCCGGATCATTAATCTGAACCTTGCGCATCATCTGTCTGACGATAATCTCGAAATGTTTGTCGTTTATCTTCACACCTTGCAGACGATAAACATCCTGCACTTCATTTACGATATATTCCTGAACAGCCGTAGGACCTTTAATGGCAAGAATGTCTCCCGGCGTAACAACACCATCGGAAAGCGGAGTTCCTGCACGTACGGCATCATGCTCCTGAACAAGTATTTGCTTAGAAAGGCTTACAAGATATTTCTTCTGATCGCCGGTCTTGGATGTTACGATAATCTCGCGGTTACCACGCTTTACTTTACCCATCGTTACCTCACCATCGATTTCTGAAACGACTGCGGGATTTGAAGGATTACGAGCTTCAAACAACTCTGTAACTCGTGGGAGACCTCCCGTAATGTCACCTGCACCACCAACGGCACGCGGTATCTTTACAAGAGTCTGACCAGTACGTATCGCAGCTCCGTCTTCAACAACCACGTGACCACCTACCGGGAAGTTGTATGTTCCTACAATCTCACCGTCAGCATCAATTACATTACATGTCGGAACTCGTGAACGGTCTTTTGCATCAGTGATGATCTTCTCAGTCAAACCGGTAGTATCATCGGTCTCGGCACGATATGTGATGCCTTCTATAACATCGTTAAACTTCAACGTACCGGCGTATTCTGAAACAATCACTGCGTTGAACGGATCCAATTTGGCAATCAACTGTCCTTTCTTAACAACAT
>CALGRN010000152.1 GCA_937880835.1 uncultured Prevotella sp.
AAGCCCCGTGCGTTGGACAGAATGTGTTCAGAACATGATTTCAGACGGTGCTGACGACTTTACTGAATGCGGACCGGGCAAAGCATTGCAAGGAATGATATCAAGAATTGACGGTAACGTAGCAGCTCACGGTATATCAGAATAGATCATATAATAAAACGAATATCAACGGAACAAACAAATTGTAACGGTGTTTTCGTTGAATGTGACAATAAAAACAATGATAAGGGTATATACTTTTCTGTTGAAATGTATATACCCTTATTGAAATAACACATCGGCATAGGCTTTGCCAACAAATCTACGATATAAAAAACATGGCAGAAAAGGCGATTATATATCAGGTTTTCACACGCTTGTTCGGCAACAGAAACAGCAATCGGAAGCATAACGGAAGCATAACTGAAAACGGATGTGGCAAGATGAACGACTTCGATGATGCTACATTAAAGCAGATAAGGGATATGGGGGTGACTCATATATGGTACACAGGCATCATAAGACATGCCACAACAACCGACTATTCTGCTTATGGAATACCGCAGCAGCATCCCTCCATAGTGAAAGGAAAAGCCGGTTCGCCATACGCAATAACAGACTATTACGACGTTGATCCTGACATTTCGCAAGACGTTGACAACAGAATGGGAGAATGGGAAATGCTCATAGAGCGCACTCATAAAGCAGGAATGAAAGTCATAATGGATTTTGTTCCGAATCATGTAGCACGCCAATACCATTCAATATGCAAGCCTTACGGCGTTCGCGATTTAGGAGAAGGAGACAGAAAGAATGTCAGTTTCGATGCAGAAAACAATTTCTATTATTGTCCCGATGAACGTTTTGAACCTTCGTTCGACATAAACGGATATGAGGAAATGCCGGCACGAGCTACCGGAAACGACTGTTTCAGTGCGCATCCGACAGAAAACGACTGGTATGAGACGGTGAAACTGAACTACGGAACGGATTATTGCGATGCTGGCGGACGTTCAAACCATTTCTCCCCTATTCCTAAAACATGGCATCAGATGACTGACATATTATTGTTTTGGGCATCGAAAGGCATCGATGGTTTACGCTGCGATATGGCAGAAATGGTGTCTTCGGAGTTCTGGCGATATGCTTCTGAGAGAGTAAAGAAAGAATATCCGGACATTACTTTCATTGGCGAAGTATATTCACCGTCGTTGTATCGGGAATATATATCAGCAGGTTTCGACTGGCTTTATGATAAAGCAGGCATGTACGACTGTGTGCGCGATGTGATATGCGGACGCCTTCCGGCATCTTCTATCACGCATCAGTGGCAGTCGGTTGACGATATCAACGAAAGAATGTTATACTTCCTTGAAAACCATGACGAGCAACGTATAGCAAGTGAGTTCTTCGCTTGCGACGGCAAAAAAGGTATTCCGGGACTTATCGTCTGTGCACTTATGCGACAAAACCCATTCATGCTCTACGCAGGACAAGAGTTTGGAGAACGTGGAATGGATGAAGAAGGGTTCAGCGGTGTTGACGGAAGGACTACCATTTTCGATTATTGGACGGTAGATTCTTTAAGCAGAGGATATTCTGTTCCAAACAAATTGAGTGATGTAGAGAAATATATTTCAGACAGATACCGCAGGATTCTGAACATTGCAAGCAGTGAAAAGACTATTGCCGACGGGCTTTTCTTCGATCTTATGTACGCCAACAGGCATCTTTCCGAGAAACAATATGCTTTCATTCGCAAGTCGGAAGATAAACTGTTGCTTATCGTTGCCAACTTCTCGGAAGAACATATACACACTAAGATAAACATACCTAAACACGCGTTCGATGTTCTGAACATTGCAGAATGCGAGACAACAGCCACCGATTTGATTACGGGCACGCAACATTCCATATTGCTTAAAGCTGATACTGACATTGAAATAAGCGTGTGCGGTTATGATGGTATCGTGTTGAAATTGGAGAATAAATAACAGAAACAATGAAAATACAAAGACCATCGTATGAAATCTGGTTACAGAAACCAGGTGAGCTCGGTATCTACCAGCAGATAGAACGAGCAGGAAGAGTATGCTATAAACGAACACAACAAAGAAGAGTTTGCGCCTGCACACACGGCAGAGCATCTGCTCAATCAACTTATGATGAGAATGTTCGGATGCGAGAGGAGCAGAAATGCACATATAGAGCGCAAGAAGAGCAAGATAAGCTATGAACTTAGTAATAAACCTTCGCGCAAAGAAGAGAAAATGATTGAGGACAGGATGAATGAACTTATCCAAGAGGACATGCCCGTGACGTTTGAATTCGTAAAAAGAGACGATATTCCCGAAGAAGTGAGCACCGACAAGTTGCCCGAAGACGCATCGGAAACGATAAGATTGGTAAGAATAGGCGATTTCGATGTATGTCCGTGCATAGGAAAGCATGTACGTTCTACATCGCAAATAGGGCATTTTGAGATGTTAGGCACAAACTGGGACGAACAGAAACGTTCATTCAGAATAAGGTTCAAGGTAATAGTTTGAAATACATTGAATAAATAAGAGATATTATGACGGATTGCAAAAGTTATTGTTTTGCATGCTGAAAGGATAGCTTTTGAAATTTAATATGCAATATACTGATTATCAGTATCATACATACAACAAATTAAGATAATGGAAGATAAAGCGCATATATGCAGTATAAACAATAAATTACAACCGTTATTGCAATAGAGAAACAATATTGCTGGCGTTCTTTTTTTATTTCATAACAATGCGTTCGCATACGATAGACATCTTAATATCAGTCATATAAAAAAGAGGCAGTGTCTCACGACAGCACCTCCTTTAATCTAATAAACTTTATAACAATTCATGTATGCTAATCGTTTACATAAGTAAACGTCAAACGCACGTGATATAACAGAACGTTGCATATACAATATACAAGTCCGTTTTTTATTCCCATAAGTTCTTTGTTTTCACATCCCACCTTTTCATCGAAAGTGTTCAGCATTATATTAATGTAAGGCTGGTCTTCTGACTACACTCCATTTTCAAGCTCCTTCCCATCTTTTTCCGACAGTGGATTATTGTGCTTGAAACGTATAAAGGAGTTCACAGCTGCGGGACAGTTGAAGATTTTCACTTCATTCCCAATTAATCGCGGCTAAGCGAACCATTACTGGGGACAAAGATAATACTTAAAATGAAAACCACAAAACTTTTTCTTGTTTTTTCATCGAAAAAGTATAAAGAGACAAAAAGTAGCTAACTATTTTATTAATATTGTTCATTAAATTTGTTTTTTGATTTTTATTGCATAACTTTGCACTCATTACATCACAATTAAATAATCAGTATATATATGGAACTGATACAAAAACTTTTTTTAGGCTTTCCCGAATATTGGGGTGGCGGAGTTGCTCACTCCGTATTGATCTTATCTTTGGTCATCGCTATCGGACTTTTATTAAGCAAGGTGCGTATTGCCAATGTCTCTCTTGGGCTTTCATGTATGTTGTTCATTGGCATCGTATTCGGACACTTCAACATGAATTTAAATGAAAATCTGTTACATTTCATGCGCGAATTCGGCTTGATCCTTTTTGTCTATACAATAGGAATTCAAGTTGGTCCGGGCTTCTTCTCATCATTTAAACGTGCCGGATTGTCAATGAACATGCTTGCAGTGATAACAATTCTTTTAAGCATTCTTGTCACAGTCGTAATATATTCGTTGTCAGATACGCCGATAACATTGCTTGCTGGAATATTGTCCGGTGCAGTAACAAACACACCGGGACTTGGAGCAGCGCAGGAAGTTTACGCAGAAATGAACAAAACAAATGCACCTGACATAGCGATAGGATATGCTGTAACCTACCCTATGGGCGTCATCGGATTGATAATATCGTTCCTCATATTAAGATTTATAATGAGAGTGAACGTTAAAAACGGTTCGTCAGACACAGAAGACGGAACGACGGAAGAAGAGAAAAAGCTGGTAAAACCGTTCTCTGTCATAATAAAAAATAACCGTTTTGAAGACAAGACACTTGCACAGGCACATAAGTTAATCAACCGAAATTTTGTTGTTTCACGTATTCTTCATGCCGATTCTGATACACATTCGGATATTGTTTCGGGCGAAACAAAGCTGCACTTGGATGATAAGATTCTGATAATAGCAAATCCTAAGGACATGGAAGCTATCATTGCTACATTCGGAATGCCCGTTGATGTGGATTGGGATAAATACGACAAAGAACTTACATCACGCAAAATACTCATAACAAAGACCAAAATAAACGGCAAAACTCTTGCTCAACTGAAAATACGTTCACACTTCGGAGCTAACATAACGCGTATTAGTCGTTCGGGAGTAGAGCTTGTTGCATCGCCTTCTCTGCAACTCCAAATGGGAGACAGAGTAACTGTCGTAGGCTCGGAACGTGCCATTAACCAAACAGAGAAGATGTTGGGCAACTCAATAAAACGTCTCGACCGTCCTAATTTGATTCCTATATTCATTGGTATCGCATTGGGGTGTATTCTTGCAATTATACCAATAAGCATTCCGGGTATCTCTCATCCGCTGAAACTTGGACTCACCGGCGGTCCGCTTGTTGTAGCAATACTTATAGGTTATTTTGGTCCTAAATACAAATTAACAACATTCAACACTACAAGTGCTTCGCTTATGCTCCGCGAGATAGGTATATGTATATTCCTTGCATGCGTTGGATTGGACACAGGAAAAGAGTTTTTCAATACTGTTATCAACATGAACGGTCTTACTTGGGTAGGATACGGCGTGCTTATAACAATGACACCGATACTTATAGGCGGACTTATCGGGCGGTATGTATTCCACTTGAACTATTACTCTATTATAGGAGCATTGTCCGGTGCAAATACTAATCCGATTGCATTGTCATACGCAAACGACTTAACACAAGGCGACTGCCCTGCTGTCGGATATGCTACGGTATATCCGTTCGCCATGTTCTTGCGTATAATAATTATACAAATACTTATTCTTATATTGTCTTAGACACTGTAAAAGCTGATATATAAAAGCGTAATACCAATATTGTGACTATATTAATGTCATTATATCGGTATTACGCTTTTATATTTACAACAAACATATATATACCTATTAAGTTCGGAAAACCTTAATAGGTATCTGAAAAGATATATCAATCTTTTTGTAAGCCAATTAAAAACATATTGTAACAGAGCAGATAAAAAGACTCCGTATGCCTTTGCCTGTTTCATGAAAAAGCAGTATCTTTGCAACGTATCTATTTGAAGATACGAGACAGATTTGCTCAATAGCCTCACAATCACCACCGAGAAGCGAGCAAACAACTATTATTGGGACTTGCGTCATACATTGGCGTAGGTTTCCCCATATATAGTTGTGGTTTGTGGTGAACCGTGAGGCGTATGGTGAATACCTGCGCCTCTTTGTTTGATTGTGATGTCATTGTGTTGACTTTAATTAATTAAACAAATAATATTAAAACGCATGAAAAAGATTATTTCAATTACATTGATGCTTGTTTTGTCTTTTGCCTTATACGCACAAGACAATGTTACGAAGTTCTTAGGTATTCCTGTTGACGGAAGCAAAGCTTCCATGATACAAAAGTTGAAAGCAAAAGGATTTACCTACGATAACCTTCTTGACCGTATGGAAGGAGAGTTTAACGGTCATAATGTTAATATCTATATCGCCACAAATAACAATAAAGTGTGGAGGATTGCCGTAATTGATAAGTATGATACACGTGATGAGGGACAGATTAAAATAAAATACAATACACTTTGCCGTCAGTTTGAGAATAATCCCAATTATATATCAATATCATCAAACGAATTATCGGAAAGTGAGGACATCTCTTATGAAATAACAGTACACAATAAACAATATGAAGCTGCCTACTTTCAAATGCCAGCAGATACTGATGCTATTAATAGATCTGTCTGGTTTAAAATTAACGAAGAATATGGGAAATACAGTATAATAATCTTTTACGATAATGTGTTTAACCGTGCCAATGGGGAGGATTTATAAATTATGGCATATATGAATAAGATAAATTGAACCTTATCACATTGATGCAGGTCTGCTATTGCTCGTATAATGCAACCTATCAAATTAGGATAAAGCAAATGATCTTATTAATGAGGAATGAAAAATACACTTCTGACAACCGACAATTATAAAGCGGTTGAAATGAAAGACAACAAATAATTCTTTTATGTATAACGTATCATGGCTTTAAATAACGTGAATTATATTAACTCACTTATTTAACGTGAGTTCGACGAATTATAAGTCCTTGTAAATTTGGTGATTAGCGAA
>CALGRN010000153.1 GCA_937880835.1 uncultured Prevotella sp.
GCCGAAGGGCTTGTTAACGAACCCCTAAAAATAAAAGGAATGAAAATGTCCATATCGTTGCGGGAAGACTTATATAAACCGAATTACATTCTCGTAAGCCTTCGTTCAAGCTGTGGCTTCCATTGTGATAAGGTAGCTTCGAAGTTCTTTAATGGGGGTGGGCATGCTGATGCGGCAGGTGGCAAGCTCTATTGTACGGTGGAAGAGGCTGAGAAAATAGCACGCGAGGCTATCTGCTATTATGCCGAAGAGCTGAGATAGGGCAGCAGAAATATCGGAGAAAGCACGGAACAATGGCATTATGCACATCAGTTAAACATTTATAAGAGATTGTATAAAAAGCTTTACTAACGCGTCTTTTATTTTTGATTATCAATTAATTTAAGTAATTTTGCAACATATTTCACAAAAAGAAAAATATGAAAAAACTGTATTTTATACTTCTGGCAGTTGCAGGGCTTCTTGTCTTAGAGTCTTGCAATGATACGGAGACATATTCTGATCAGAAGAAAAGAGAGCGTGAGGCTATAAAAAAGTTTATCAGCAATAATAATATAAAGATTATTTCTGAGGCTGATTTCAAACAACAAAACAACAAAACGAATATTGATAAGAACGAGTATGTACTGTTTGAGGGTTCTGGTGTATATATGCAGATAGTGCGCGAAGGATGCGGAGAAAAGATAAAGAACGGCGAAACCGTTGATATTCTGTGCCGTTTCACAGAGAGAAACCTGCTGACAGACTCTATTCAGCTTACCAACGAAATAGATTACTTTTCTTCGGTTGTAGATAAAATGACCGTAACAAATACGAGCGGAACATTCACAGCGTCTTTCAATAAGGCTTCAAGCATGATGTATCAGGTATATGGAAGTGCTTCCGTACCATCAGGATGGCTTACTCCGCTTACTTATATAAATATAGGAAGACCGGAGAAAGAAGGAGACGAAATTGCGAAAGTAAAGATAATTGTACCGCATACACAAGGACAAGCGTATGCTTCGTCAGGAGTTTATCCGTGTTTTTATGAAATAACTTATCAGAGAGGACTGTAATCAATATGACTTTAATAAAATCTATTTCAGGCATCAGAGGTACTATCGGAGGACGTGCAGGCGATACTCTTAACCCTTTGGATATAGTAAAATTCACATCAGCTTATGCTACATTCATACGTCGTAATGGAAAATCAGACAGCAATACGATTGTTGTAGGACGAGACGCACGTATATCTGGCGAGATGGTTAAGAATGTTGTGTGTGGCACTCTTATGGGTATTGGTTACGATGTAGTTAATATAGGACTTGCAACAACACCTACTACCGAGCTGGCTGTGCGTATGGTCGGTGCTGCGGGCGGTATAATAATAACGGCAAGTCATAATCCGCGTAATTGGAATGCATTGAAACTGCTCAATGACGAAGGAGAATTTCTTACTGATAAGGAGGGTCGGGCAGTGCTTGATATTGCCGAAAAGGAAGATTTCGATTATGCCGATGTTGACAACATCGGACACTATAAAGAAGATAACACGTTCGATAAACGTCATATAGACAATGTTCTCGCGTTGAAACTTGTTGATACAGAGGCTGTCAGACACGCTCACTTTAAAGTCTGTGTAGATACGGTAAACTCTGTCGGAGGAATAATATTGCCGAAACTTTTGGATTCTCTTGGCGTAGAATATAAGATATTGAACGGTGTGGCAGATGGAAACTTTGCCCATAATCCAGAACCTTTGGAGCAAAATCTCAATGGTATCATGAGCGAAATGCGTTGTGGAAATTACGACTTAGGCATTGT
>CALGRN010000154.1 GCA_937880835.1 uncultured Prevotella sp.
AGAAATAAAACGCGTTTCAAAAGATGTTGTTTTGCATGCTGAAAGCTATTGTTTTGTCTCCCGAAAGTTATCCTTTTGCAAGATAAAAGAATAACTTTTGAAAATTGCTTGTAATACATTGGTTTTCAATGTTATACAGCTCTTTGCGGTTGACGGCTTGTTTCCTTGTTGTAAGGAGCTATGCTTTTTATCGTAAAGAGCTATGCTCCTTATCGTAAAAAGCTATGCTCCTTACGATAAAAAGCATAGCTCTTTACGGAAGGGAGAATATTAGGCTCGGGATATGAGTTGTTTTTGTGCTTCGTTTCGGGGGCTTTTTATGGAAAATCGGATGATGAAAATGGTGTCATTTGAATGATTTTTATGTCTTAGGGGCATAAAAATGATAAAAAACATGAGTTTCTTTTTCAAGAAAATTACTGCTAAAATATCATGAAAATACATTTTTGAGGCTCAAAAGGAGCATCTGTTAAATAGTGTAAATATGTCACTGCTAAAATGCAATATATCAATGTGTTATGAGGGGTTGATGTCCGATGGTGACAGATCGCAGAAATGAAAAATGTCCGATAGTGACAGATTTTTGGCAAGCTGTGACATATACCTTTGCCGAAATGGGTGTTAACTTTGCAGCAGAAATGAAACCGAACGCTATATGAAACAGCAGGAAGTTGATAAAAAGAAAAAACAACAGCGACGCAACATGATGTATTCGGAAGACCGCATGGGTCTGCTCGACACCATCCGCGATATGATAAGTGATGAGTTTGAGCGTCGCGGCGTGACAACGGAGCATGACAATCATCCCGAAAATCCACCTCCCGAGCCTCCTCCTCGCCGCCGTTCGTTCTGGCAACGCATCGTGAGTTTGTTCACCGCATGTCTGTAATATATATAATAAGGTGTATTATTGCGGATGAGATAAAGGATGAAGTTGGATGGCACATGGCGATTGTCGGCAGGCACGCGTATGTTTCGGACACGCACAGGGCGCGTACCTACATGCAGGACATTATAATATAACACGTTGCAATCAACATGTAGGGACAGTCTCCGTGTCTGTCCGAATGTCCACGAACATCCACGAACATCCACAAACACCCACAAACAACCACGAACATCCACAACACCCACAAGAAAAGAGATAGATAACCAAACAACAAAACCCACAAAAAACAATTTAAACCCTAACGCCCGAGCTCTCTATAAGGCGTTGCTCCGAAAAGGAGATTCAACAGGAGGGCACGATATATATGAATAAAATAAACTTGTTTAAGAACATGACGGCAGCGATAGCTGCGCTGTTCATCGTAATGTTTGCCATGCCGCAGCAGGCAATGGCAGAAAAGTACAACCTCTGGATTGCAGGCGTACAGGTGACATCCGAAAACTGTGACGACCTCAGCGTCATCGACGGCGTGAGCGGAACAGTGAAGTATAATCATTCAAAAAAGACGCTCTACCTCAATGGCGTTAAGATCGAAACGACTGCGGAAGTATATGGAATAGATTCGAAAATAGATGGTCTGACAATTAAGGCATATGGAAACAACACAATTAAGGTAGGAGGCTTCTCTGCAATAAGGAATGACGAATCTCACTGCAACATTACAGGAGGAACACTCTACCTTAGCGGAGAAGATTTCGGACTGTATGTAATGTATAAGGCATCAATGACTATCGATAACAGCACGATAGAGTCAGACGGCTCTGTGGGCACAAACAATTCTAACGCCAAGATGACGATAAGGAACTCTAAACTTACGGCAAAGAAGAAGAGCTACTACGCGAGCATGATGGGAATAGTAGAGTTGACTCTCGAAGGTTGCGCAATCACGCAGCCCACAGGTGCTAAATATGATGCATCGCTCAAAGGCGTGGCACTAAACGGACAGTTGGTGACGACCAAGGTGGTGATAGAACAAGAAGCATTGGGAGACGTAATCCTAAGTGAAGGCTTCGAGCAGGAAGGTCTGCCCGCAGGTTGGACTGTTATCGACAACGACGGCGACGGACATAACTGGTTTGTTTTTTACAAAGAAGCAGGCAACCCGGCACACAACGGAGAAGGTCTTGCCACTTCCGCATCTTATAATTATAATGAGAGCAAACCTCTTACTCCTGACAATTATCTAATCACGCCGGAAGTAAGCGGAGCAACGTCTGTAAAATTCTATGCCAATGCACAGGATCCGAAATATCCTGCCGAGCACTTGGCAATATGCGCCTCTAAGACAGGCAAAGCAGCTTCCGACTTCACCATAGTTGAAGAGTGGACAATGACGGCAGCCAAAAAAGGACTGAGAGTACCGGGCAAGTGGTACGAATACAACATCAACCTGCCCGCAGGCACAAAGTATGTAGCGTTCCGCCACTACAACTGCACCGATAACTTCTTAATTAACATCGACGACGTTACAGTATTCGGCAACACTACCGGCATCGAAAGCGCAACGACGGACGTGACAACGAAGAAGCAAGGCATCTACACCCTCACAGGCGTTAAGATGAATGCATCGTTCGAGAGTCTGCCT
>CALGRN010000155.1 GCA_937880835.1 uncultured Prevotella sp.
CATCAGATAAGGAGATATGCTTAAAGTCTTTGACATATACAGTGTTTGTATATCCGATTCTTCTGCTTTCATATCGTTATGACACAATCCTATGCCTGCATTCAGCGTGATTTTCTTGTCGAGTGGAGACGCATAATCAATACCGGCTTGAAACTCGTCGATGTAATACATACGCGAATATCCGAACATTACTGCGCTGTTTCTCACGTCATAAAGTCCGAAACCGTAAGTTACAAAGAATCGGTCTTGCTGTCCCGGACGCCAATAGCGCAGAGAAAGATGCTGTTTGTTGCGTCCGTAACCGCCCCTTAACATAAGCATGTGACCGCCGAAAGAATGAGCTGCTCCAACCGAAGCACGCAGCCAAGTGGTGTTGTTCAGCATACGCGGGTCGGACTTGCGCCATGCTTGTTCTCCGATAAATGACATACTGACGCCAAATTGCCAGTCGGATATGCAGAAAGAGTAGCCGCCTTCTACGCGATAGTCTTCATAATGAGAGTCTCCGCCGATAGAATCGGTAGATATATAAGGTTGATAAAGCTGCTGATTACGTGTTGCAGACCAACCTATGTTCTTATGAACTCCGCGTGCATACTGCGCCGAACCGAACAAAGTTCCTGCCGAATGAGAGTATTTTCCCATACCGGCAATGCGGAAATCATTATAAAAGTTACCCTCAAAGGGCAGAAAATCTCCTTTGGAAGCACCATTTCCAAATGTCGTATATATAGCAGAGAGATAGCGAGAATGCTTGTAAAGACTGTCGTTTCTAACAACCTCATGGAAAGAAGGATTGCAATATAAGATTCTCGAAAGCCTGATATCCATGTTGGCAGCAATGTAATCGTATCGTTCTTCTGACGGCGACAGGTTATGATGCAAACGTTCTGTGAGCAGAGAAGTCTGTGCGCGAGATATCGTAACGAGCATAGACATACATATATATAATAAGGTGTGTTTTTTCATCTCATATATTTATATTAAGAAATAATTCAACTCCGAAGTACGGATCAGTCCATTCTCGCTCGGTAGTACGCCCTCCCGAAACATATTTAGGGTTTATATCGAGTATTCCGTTTACAAAAAATGAAAGACTTGCATAACGGTTTAATTCTTTCGTTGCCTTTATGTTCCACAGCAGCGACACAGGTTTCGAATCTCTGGCGTAGTTGATAGGCAGTATCGTGCGTTTCAACTGTCTGAACACAAAGTCTTCTGAAAGAATCAAAGCCTGCTGTTCTGCTCCTACGGTATGAGTGTTTCCGCTCAAATCAATGTATTCGAAAGGCAGTTTCTGACGTTTGTCCTTGTATTGAGAAGTTGACATCCATACAAGCTGAATGAAGTTTGTGAATATCAATTTGAACTTCGGTATATGCGTGTTAAACCATATATTAGTGTTCAATCGTCTGTATTCGTCTTGCGGATCTGTATCATATATACCCACGTAAGGATAAACGTTGTTTCCTATTTTAGTTGACGGATAGTAGTATTCAGGCAATGATGAACCGTAATTCGTGCGATAGTATGCTCCGTTAAGCTCTATCGAAGTGGCTATACATTCTATTTTGGGGAATATCATACGATATTCAAATCCTCTCTTTATTGTTTTTCTGCTGTTCATTACGCGTGATGCAGTGGCGAACATGCTGTATTTCTCTTCTATGTAATCTTCTTTCTGCGGTATATGATCGCCAATGTTGACACCCGGCTTGATTGTTGTGTAAAGATTGTATGATAATGGATGATATTGTGTGAAATACTGAAAGCCCGTCGTTGTTTTCTCATAAAAGGCTGTAAGAGATAAATCGAAACCGCGATAACTGATGTTCCAACCTATTTCAGCCTTGCGGTTGCGGTTTTCTTTAAGCTCTTTGTTAGACACATCAAATATGTTTGTGTATGTTATAAGACGTCTGTATTCCTCTTTATTAGTGTAAGCGTTAAGCATGTAGAAATCTTTGTAAATCTTTTCAGGATACAAATAGTCGAGTGTTGGCAGTTTGTTTTCTTCACCATAACCTATATGCAATGTGTTTCTTATTACTTTTCCGAATGCAAATGACATGTTTACACGCGGTTCTAAAAGCAGTTTCTTAGAAAGCGAAAAGCTCTTTTCCAAGTTAAATATCCTTGTTGCACGCCCTCCAAACGAAAGTTTCAGCACGTTGTTTCTTGATGTTGTATATAGCAATTCCGCTTGTAAATATGCTGCACCGACAGACAAAGCAGGTATGTCTTTGTTTCTTCTTGGTCTCATATAGGTGTTGTCGTAGGGGAAAGGAGGACGCGTCTCGTCTTCTATTACCGCTCCGTCTCCATAGTTTTTTGAACTCCTGAAATCAATGCCGTATTGCATGTTGAGTCCCAACGGATTTGAAAATTGAAACCTGCTTGTAGCATGCAGCTGCGAGAAAATATTCAAAGGAACGTTCTCTATATAAAAATCACTGTAATATTTTCCCGGTAAAAACATTCCTTCATGCTCGCCTTCATATTTTGCCAGAGGCACATTCATGGGTCCGCTTGATGATATTACCATCTTATGACGTGATATTTTGTCGAACACTATGTCTGATGAGAAAGTGAATTCGAGTTTGTCAATCAGGCTTCTGTCAACATTCAGAACTCCTTTGAGCAGTAAAGCTGTCTTTGAATAGTCTGCTTTGTAACTTTCGTTATATTCGTAAGACAGTTCATCTTTTTTCATTTTGTTTACCGTTATAGTTTGATTCAGCTTAACATCTAAATCAAGTCTGTATTTTCCAAGTGTGAATTGATTGTTATAATAGGCTTGTCCGGTAATTCTTGTGAACTGATCCATCTTCTCACGAATGTCGTCAATAGAGTATAGATAATCTGCTCCTAAGTGCAATGTTCCTGCTTTTTCCGACAGTTTGAAACCTTTTCCGGCATACAGCAACTTATTTTTCAGATCAGCTTTCAATCTAAGTCGCAGTGGGGTCGCACCGTTTTTTGAATGCACTTGTATCATTCCGCTTGAAAGATTTCCATAACGTGCCTCTGAAATACCGCGCACAAATTCGATACTTTGTATATGATCGGTTGAGAGATAGCGCAAGTCTGTGCCTTGATTCATTCCTTTTCTATTTTGTATTTCAGAGTCTTTTCCGTAAACCATAGAGTTCTGTGTTACGCCGACAAGTTGCGTTCTCATTCCGTCATCGGATATTGGTGCGCCGTCGGTTACTACCGATACGCCCAAAGAAGTGTTTGCATCAGTACCTACCTGACGCGAACCTATCTGACTGAAACTGCTCATACTGTTTTCCTTATACACGCTTCCGGGCAACAGCAACAGCACATCAGCCAATGAAATGGGTTGGATATATTCTATTGCAGCTTCGTTAACGACTATCTTGTTGTTCTTTGTTCGAGAAGCCATAACCTCAACTTCGGACAATGATATGCTTGAAACAGACATCAAGATATTTATTTCCATGTCTTTATACACATTTATTATCTGTTCGTGAGGTTTAAAACCAAGACATGTGATTTGTATTTGTCTTTTTCCATTGGGTATTTTCGTTAGCGTAAAACGCCCTTCTATGTCGCATATTGTGCGTATATTCAGTTCTTCAATGCTTACAACTGCGAAACTTGCAGGCTCTTTATCGTTAGCCGATACAACTTTTCCTTTTATACTGAAAGTTTTATTTCGTTCGTTGGAAGATGCCGACAAGCATAAAGGAACAATTAGAAGCAACAATGAGCAGATATATCTTATTCGATTCATTATGTGTATATGTTTATATCAAACGATAGAGAGGGCTGCAACTTACAAAAAGTTGCAGCCCATCTAAATCCGGTATTTAGATAGAAAGAAAAACTTTTTTGCCAAACCGGTTAATGATTATAGGTAGTATGAAAATGTTCATCTTTATTTTCTGCGCTGAGCTTTCGGACAAGATGTCTGTCCTTTTTTCATTACAAAATCTTCCGAAGAGTTGTTCGTGTCTTTATAGAATATTCTGTTTCCTGATTTAATTTCACGTCTAATAGCCAATTCCTGACGGTGGCAACCATTAACAAGGAATTTGCCTCTATCTACCGATTCCGGTATAACTCTTGTCTTCACGTCTTGCGGAACATCGCTTGTCTGCACTCCGTCAATAATCTTATTTGTGGCAACGCTTAGTATCTGCACATCCACAATCTCTTCCGGCGTATCATTTGTTTTAGGTATCAAAGTCTTTGATTCGGATATGTTATCTTTCAAGAATTTATCTATCGTTTCCTGTTTTCCGTTCTCCAACTTGAACATAAGAGGCGAAACATAACCTCTCGGATGCATGAAGAAACCATAAGAAGCTTTAGTCGTAAAGTCAACAAGTATCATATTAGGAACTTCCGCGTTGTCAACATCATTATCTTCCGGACCGTAATAGATTTCAAAGTCTGCACCTGACAAATCAACAGCATGGTCATATCCTTCAATCTTTGAATGGTCTATGGCAGTGAATGCAACTACAAACTTCTCGCCGGGTGCTATCGGATGCTCTCTTCCATTACCGGGAACAGTGACAAATCCGCCTATTGGCACGCGGTCAGGATAGTAAGAATCATACCACATCTGCTTGTTTTGCCAACATATTTGTTGTGTTACTGCAACCGAAAGACCGTCTGCATAGAGCGTATCTTGGGTAGGATTGAACACCACGAAATACTGATCCGGATGCATCATACGTCCCGAGTTCTGCTCTCCGTTGAAGAATATCTCACTGAAAATAAAGTTCTTTCCCAATGCATCAGCCATTGATACGTTAAGTTTTCCTTTTATTTCCTGTCCATCCTGATTTACGGAAACATTCTCCATTATAGATGATATTACTATGGAATCTGCACCCGACGCACTCTTTATTTTCTTCTCTACCGATATGTTGTATATGCCTTTGTTTATTGAAACATAGCCTATACCGCCATTGTTAACTACACAATGAGTTGTGTCTTGATTACGTATTTCGGTGAACACAGCAACCAAACCGTTCATCATTTCTGCGTCAACAGAACCTTCTATAACCGGTTCCGCGAGGAATTTAACCATAACCTTCTCTGCTCTTCCGTTATCGTCATCATCGTTTGAGCATGATGTAAAGCCAAAATACAACAGAGAAGATAATACCATTAATGAAAAAATCTTTTTCATAGCTTTTCTTTTTGTTTGATTTTTATTTGTTTATTTAAAATATTGAATTGCCATTTGAGGATGTATTACAACAGTTTTCAAATGTCCCACAGGTTTTATTCACTATCCTATGATATTGTTATTTTCAAGTCTTAATATATTTATTTTATCACCTCAAAGATTGTTGCGTTAATATAATATATAGGATAGTAATCCTTGTTGTTGTCATTCATCCATTGTTTCATGTGCTTAACATTGCTCATGACATCTTCGCATTGTTCCATGTTCATGCAGTCTTCTTTGCCCATTTCTGCCTTTATTTCAGCCTCCTGTTTGTATATTTTCTCTTTGCTTATACAATACTCTTTAACCGTTCCTGTTGCTTTGATTGTTTTTCCTTCAAGTTCCGTGTCAAACTTCTTTATATCTCCGCCTGCAAAAACCTGCACGGTGTTCTTCTCATCTGTTCCTGCTACAAAGCATTTCTTGCCCGAACTATGGCATACGTGTGTTACCTTGCCTACGAGTGTTACTTCTTTTTCCAAGAGCGAACTGCCTTCCGACAATATCTTATCAGAAGTGTACGTCTCTGTGTCAGCCGATAATGCTTTTTTCTCCATGCGGTCTGTCTGTGCCACAGATGTTTTAGGAAAAACCGCAAACATTGCAGCTGCTACTAATAATAAAAATGAACGTTTCATAAATGTTGTTTTTTTTGATAAATTGTTATTAATTATTTAAATTGCAAGATTTGTCTTTAACAATTAAGAAATATTTCGGCTGCAAAGTTAATTTATAGTAAAAGTATATGCAATACCTATAAATCATGAAAAACAGAAAGCGGAAAATCATTATAGTTAGGTAGTTGGATGAATGTCAAATGATTCTTTTTCGGCTTGTCAGAATAAAAAGAATTATAATAAAACTGACAATACTAAAAAATGATAAATAAACTTTAATATTGCCTCTGCTTTCCTTTTTCATATCCTTTTTCATAATCTTGCAATGCAAAAGCTATCCTTTTGCGATACAAAAGGATAACTTTTGTTCTGCAAAACAATAACTTTCAGGATGCAAAACAATAACTTTTGAATTATTTGTTGCAAACACTTGATTTTAAATACTTTTCTTGTCATTTTATCATATAAGCCCATTATCTCGCTGTCGGATAT
>CALGRN010000156.1 GCA_937880835.1 uncultured Prevotella sp.
AGAAGTAGGTCGCAATGATGTGATTTATATTCACGTAACCTTGGTTCCTTATATTGGTGCTGCTGGTGAACTTAAGACAAAACCAACTCAGCATTCTGTAAAAGAGCTTCAGGAACTGGGAATCAAACCAAACATCATCATGCTCCGCACAGAACATCCAATTGATGAAGCAACCCGCGAACGCCTTGCCTCTTTCTGTAACGTTGACCCTAACCATATCATTCAGAATCTTAATGCCCGCTCAATTTACGAAGTTCCTCTTCAGCTTGAAAACGAAGGAATCGGTAAAGCTGTCTGCGAAGCTCTTGGAATCAAAAAAGGCCCTGCAGACTTATCTGAATGGAAGCGCATGGTTGATGCCTACAACAACCCTACACAGACTGTAAAAATTGCCCTTGTTGGAAAATATGTAGCTTTGCACTATTAAATAATGTAATATGCACACACGCGAAGAAAAATTGGAAGCTTTCGGACGCTTACTTGATGTACAGCAACGACTGAGAAAAGAATGTCCTTGGGATAGTAAGCAGACCTATGAGAGTCTTCGACCGAACACGATAGAGGAAGTCTATGAATTATGCGATGCACTTTTGAAAGACGACAGGAAAAATATATGTAAAGAACTTGGAGACGTAATGGAACATGTTCTTTTTTATTCCATTCTCGGAGATGAGACCGAAGATTTTGATATTGCAGATGTATGTAATAATGAAGCAGATAAGCTGATGTTCCGCCATCCTTTCATTGACTGGACCGGTTGGAAAAGAACAGACGGTAGCGAGACAGGTATAGAAGACAGGAATAAGCCCGAGAATGCCGCACAAGTGGAAAAGACATGGGAACAGATAAAACAAGAGGAGAAAGATGGAAATAAAAGTGTGTTGGCAGGCGTTCCCGAATCGTTGCCATCTATAATAAAAGCCTATCGCATACAGGATAAGGCTCGCAATGTAGGATTTGACTGGCAGAAGAAAGAAGATGTTTGGAATAAAGTGTATGAAGAACTGCATGAGTTGGAAATAGAATTGAAAAGGGAAGACAAGGAAAATTCTACAAGAGAACTTGGAGATTTTATTTTCAGTTTGATAAATGCATCCAGATTATATAAACTTAATCCCGAGAATGCTCTCGAATACGCAAATAGGAAGTTTATAACACGTTTCAATTATATAGAAAAGAAAGCTAAGGAAAAAGGGAAACAACTTAAAGGAATGACACTTGAAGAGATGGACATACTTTGGAATGAGGCTAAGACTTTTGAAAATAATCAATATAATATTTAATATATACAAGTATGAAGAAATTGACAGCGTTTATCATTGTTGCCATAGCCATATTCGCAATGACAGGATGTAAAAACAACAAGACACAGAATATTGATGATAGTGGTGTTGACAGTATGTTCAATGAGAATAATCCTATTGATTCTACTATTTACGGAGTGTGTGGTGAGAATACAGCAATGCATACGTTGGAACTCATAACAGAGCAAGGCGACACAATGAGTTTCATGATAGATATGGAAGAAAAAGCCACAGTCATGGGCGGAATGCTTGTAGGCGACCATATGGCTGTAACGGCGACAAAGAATGAAAATGGAGAAAATGTGGCTAACACTGTCATAAATCTTACTACATTGCTTGGCAGATGGACAAGTATAGACAAGAATTTTGAAATAAAAGAAGGTGGTGTTGTCGTATCGAAAATAAAGGCAGAAACCGACACATGGACTTCTTGGCGCATTCTTAATGGCAACCTTCTGCTGAACAAAGACACGTTCAGAATTAATGTTTTGGGTGCAGACAGTCTGTACTTGGAGAACAACGAAGGTATTTTCGCATTTAAACGGCAGAAATAAGATTGGAGTCTTTCAAGATACATATATTGGGATGCGGAAGCGCATTGCCTACACCTAAGCATTATGCCTCGTCGCAAGTAGTGGAAATACGCGGTAAAATGTTTATGATAGATTGTGGAGAAGGGACACAGATACAGCTCCGGCGTTCAAGAATAAAATTTCAGAAGATAAGCAACGTGTTCATTTCTCATCTGCATGGCGATCATTGTTTCGGGCTGATTGGTATGGTTTCTACTTTCGGTATGCTTGGAAGGACTGCTCCGCTTCACGTCTATGCACCTGCTGATTTTGAGAATATGCTCAATGCACAAATAGAAATGTTCTGTCGTGGATTGGAATATGAGATTGTATTTCATGCAGTAGATACGGAAAAATCGTATATCGTTTATGAGGACAGAAGTCTGTCGGTGTCCACAATTCCTCTGAAACATCGCATTCCGTGTTGCGGATATATGTTCAGGGAAAAGCCTATTCTACCTCATATACGTCGTGAAATGCTCGACTTCTATAACATTCCGTTGAGTAGGTTCAATAATATAAAGAATGGAGAAGATTGGATAACGGAAGAAGGAGAAGTCATAAAAAACAGTATTCTTACTAAACCGGCAGATCCACCACGCTCTTATGCTTATTGTTCTGATACGGCATATATGCCTGAGTTGTGGAAAATTGTTAAGAACGTGAACGTTCTTTATCACGAAAGCACCTATGCCAGCGATAACGAGGATATGGCGCGCATGTACTATCACAGTACGTCACAGCAGGCTGCATATGTTGCAAAGAATGCTGATGCTGGCAAACTTTTACTCGGACATTACAGTTCTCGTTATGCAAACGAAGACGTACTGCTTGACGAAGCTGTCAAGATTTTCCCTAATTCCGTATTAAGTCATGAGGGACAGACCATAGACGTGTTATAACCAAATATATGTCTTACGTAGATGAAACAAGACGAGAAAGCACTTATTCAACAACTTTCCGACCCGATAACGCAAAGACATGCATTTGAGGTTATTGTAAAAAAATACGGTGAAGCAATATATTGGAAGATACGCCGAATGGTTTTAACGCATGAAGATGCTGATGATATATTGCAGAACACATTCTTGAAAGCGTGGAACGGAATAGAAAGCTTTCAGGGAAAATCGAATATTTACACATGGATTTATCGCATTGCGATTAACGAAGCATTAGACTTTCTACGCAAACAGAAACATTTATCGGAACAGAACACTGGAAATATAATATTGTCCTCGAACCTTATTGCAGACCGTTATTTTAATGGTGATGAGGCACAAGCACTTTTGCAGGAAGCAATATCAAAGTTGCCCGAAGTTCAAAGGGCAGTATTCAACATGCGTTATTTTGATGAATTGAAATACAGCGAGATAAGCCGTATATTGAATACAACCGAAGGTGCACTGAAAGCATCATACCACATTGCCGTAAAGAAAATATCCGACTATGTAAAAAGCAAAGCCGATAATGATGATTATCCATAACATAATCTTTTATAATTAGTATAACTCATGTTATATAAGTATAATGGACATTTAAGAGTTTTTGTCTCTCAAATGTCCATTAAATCAATATTTAAGATATTAAGGGTATATTCCCTTTGCTTATCAAGATATTTTTAAATGTTAAAACATCCGTTATTTCTTCACTACATGCTTTGTTCTATTACCTGTAACTATCACATAGCTACCCTTAGGAAGTCTTGTCATATCTATTGTAACACTGCCGGAAGAAGCCACTTTTTGCTGTGCTGCGAGCGAACCGTTTGCAGAAAAGAGTTTCACAGTTTCTCCTTGTGCAGCATTTTCTATATGCAGATAGTCGGAAGTCGGATTAGGATAAATGTTTATTACGCCTATATTAAGGTTTTCAACACTTGTTATTGCTCCTTCATATAATGTCCGATCATCGCCGTTCTGCATATAAATGTCCCAATTTTTATCATTCGCATCCTTCACATTTTGCTTGGTGCAGATATTGTGATCTTCCTCTTCCGGGAAGCAAACAGCCACAAGATTTCCTCTTGTTTCGCCATCTGATTTCTTTGGAAGAGCCTCTATGAGAGATTTCATGTCATCTCCGTCAATAAAGTTACTATAACAACTAACGGTTTTAAGATTGTTGCAACCTTGCAAATCTATTGATTCGAGTTTGTTGTAAGCAAATCCGAATTTTTCAAGAGAAGCACAACCCTTTACATCCAACTGTTTAATCTCGTTCCAGTTGCAATAAGCCTTTTTGAGATTTGTGTTTGCCGTAAGGTCCAGTTTCTCTAATTTATTTTTCTCACAATATAATTCTGTCAGGTTTATTTCCTCCAAATTCAGTGTTTTCAAATTATTTGACGAACAGTCGAGTTTTTGCAAAAGACTGCATCCTATCATGTTTATTTCTGTAAGTTCGTTCTCGTTACATGTCAGAATTTCAAGATTGGCGCATCCTGCAACATCTATTTTAGTGAGTTTATTCTGTCTGCACTTCAATTCCAAAAGTTTTGTGCATGAAGAAACGTCCAATTCTGTTATGTTGTTAGATGCACACATTAAATAATTCAAGTTAAAACATCCGTTAACGTTCAGTTTGGTAAGATGCTTTCCGTTATTGTCGCATTCGAGTTCTTCCAAAGCCTCGCAACCTTCGACGCTCAGTTGTTTTATACGGTTAAATGTGCAATGAAGATATTTCAATTTGCTGTTTCTGTTCAGTTTAAGGCTTTCCAGTTCATTAAGAGTTACATCAACATCCTCTATGTCATCATTACAAGTAAGATCAAGACTCTTTATCTTATTGCCCCAAGCATTGAGTTTTTTAAGTTTCGGACACATGCTTACGTCAAGTTCGGTTAGTCCTTCTCCTTCTATTCCTGCATTGTCCGAGCAGTTGAGTTCTGTTATATCGCCTTTTAGAATGATGTCTCCCGTTGTAACTTCGTATGTCTGTTTCTTACCTTTTACAATAGATCCGTTTATTCCTTCCACTTCAATATCGCCTTCGTAATCAACGCCGAGATCTATTGTTTTTGACTTTGTGTGAATTTTTATAGCAGAAGGCAGCTCTTCCCC
>CALGRN010000157.1 GCA_937880835.1 uncultured Prevotella sp.
AGTTATTGTTCGTTTTCGTGGGAGTTGCTAGTTATATAATAGTATTTTTCTAACCGATTATTTCTTCTTGCCAGTTATGAAACTACGGATGATGCTTCGGATAATGGCTGGAATGCCAAGGAAAGTGATTATCTTCATTATTGTAGATTTCTTCTTCTACCTGAATGAAGTTATCCTGAATATCTTCAAGTTCTTTCAAATTGATTATGTAAGGCGTCTTTCTTATACAGGATTGCCTTCTTCAACACATGACGGTATAAGATTTACTTTTGAATTTACATTCTGATTTTAATTGTTATTACGATTATAAGAGTTCAGTTTCATAATAAAACGGTCATCGGACAATTAATATTTTTTTGTTCTATGACCGTTTTAAAGTTTAAATGGAAATAATGTTTTATATAATTTCATATTCCATTCACAAATATTGTTACCATATTTTCATACTACAAAAATACAAGATTTCATCGCATTTGAATGAAATAAAAATCTCTTTTTTACATTCTTGAATATCTGTTAGTTGCAAATGGTGCTGCAAAAGTTTTTGTTTTGCGGTCTAAAAGTTATCCTTTTGCATCCTGAAACAATGGCTTTTGCATCCTAAAAGTATTGCTTTTGAGATGTGATTTTAAAAACATGATATAACTGCGTATATATTTGCATATAATTTATGCTGCTTATAAACGTCTCTATAAACAAAATTCAGATGCTTATTATTTATCTTATTTTCAACAAGGTTTCAAGAAAACAATTTGAATTTAAATAACCGTAATAACCTGCCGAACAGCTTTTCTCATCATAACTCTGTACATTATCGGGCTTGATATTATTATGCCATATAAGAAATGGGACGGGTTCTGATGTATGTGTGCGCAATTCTACGGGAGTATAATGGTCGGGCATGACGGATATACATACTTCTTCGCTGCATTCTTTTATGCTTTCATATATAGGTTTAATTATCTTTTTGTCGAAATCTTCTATCGTTCTTATCTTCAACTTTAAGTCTCCGCTGTGTCCCGCTTCATCACTTGCTTCAATATGAAGAAATACAAAATCATTCCGTTTAATAGCTTCTAAGGCTGCATGTACTTTGCCATCATAATTCGTATTGTATAATCCGGTAGCACCCGAAACTATAATATTTTTCAATCCGGCATATTGTCCTATTCCTCTGACAAGGTTTACTGCTGATATTACAGAACCTTTTTTTATCAGCGGAAACATGTCTCTCAAAGGGTTCATGTTTGGTTTATATCCTGCTCCCCACATTAACATGGCATTTGCATTCGGATGTTTTATACCTTTTTTTTCGTTGTTTCTACCATATTCTTTCAGCAGATTATGTGTTTTTAGCATTATTTCATTAAGCAAATCCGCCGTTTGTTGCCCCGTCATCCTGCCGTTATCAGAAATGTTTTCCCATCCTTTTTCCGATTTTACGAGTAACTTTCGCCATTCATCTCCGATATGTTCATGAGGCATTGCACATTCTATATGCTTGTTTCCTCCTTTTATTATAAGCGTATGTCGATATTGAATGCCTTTTATGAAATACATTCTGTCGTCTCCCAATCTTGCGTTCAGAAAATCAATAATGCTATCAGCATCTTCCGTATCTATGCCATCCCCATTATGACTGGTAATTATCCCGTTGTCAAAACGCGCAAGGTTGCACCTTACTGCCATATCATCGGGTTGCATTTCATATCCCGATGCTGCAACTTCCAATGCTCCGCGCCCTTCATAAACTTTATTCAAATCATATCCGAGTATTGAAAGTATGGCAACGTCGCTGCCGGGTTTAAATCCGTTAGGAATTGTATATAGCTTACCGGTACGCCCTTCGCGTGCAAGCAAATCCATATAAGGAGTGTCCGAGTATTGAAGCAATGTTTTGCATCC
Organism: uncultured Prevotella sp.; assembly: GCA_937880835.1. Lineage (GTDB taxonomy): Bacteria > Bacteroidota > Bacteroidia > Bacteroidales > Bacteroidaceae > Prevotella. Next base: position 1,906 of record CALGRN010000157.1, read on the forward strand.
GAGCCTTTCTATGCGACGATCTGCCATTCCGTCACCTATTATAATAATATGCTTCATTTTCAAAAAAGACTAAATGTAAACACGCAATGTAAGAATTATTTCATTGCAAAATTACGAAAATAATTACAACAGTAATGTTTTTACACCATAAATCGCTAAATTTGCAGCGTATTTTACAGATACTTTTATAAATAACCGATTACATAATGATAAGAGAATATCAGATAAGACTCACACCGCAACAAGCATCAAGCGAAGTTTTAATAAAAGATTTTATCGCCCAAGACAAAGGAATCGATGCACGTACTGTTAATCATATACGTATCTTGAAACGAAGTATTGACGCACGCCATCGCAATATATACGTTAACTTGAAAGTGAGAATATATATAAATGAAAATCCAACGGAAGACGAATACACACATATTGATTATGGCGATGTATCAGACAAACCGTGCGTGATAGTAGTAGGAGAGGGACCGGGAGGATTGTTCGCCTCTTTGAAACTGATAGAATTGGGACTTCGACCAATCGTTCTCGAACGCGGAAAAGATGTACACGAGCGTAAAAAAGATTTGTCTCTTATCACCAAAACGCAGAAAGTGGATGAAGAAAGTAATTATTGTTTCGGAGAAGGAGGCGCAGGAGCATTCTCAGACGGTAAACTTTACACAAGAAGCAAGAAGCGGGGAAGTGTGGAAAAGATACTGAACGTGTTCTGTCAGCATGGTGCATCCAATGCCATACTTGCAGATGCTCATCCTCATATAGGTACGGACAAATTGCCGAAAGTCATCGAAAATATGCGCAATACGATAATAAAATGCGGCGGAGAGGTTCATTTCAGTACCAAGATGACATCATTGATAATAAAAAAGGAAAAAGTAATAGGTGCGGAAGCCGTTAATCTTGTATCAGGAAACCATGAAACATACAAAGGGGCTGTAATTCTTGCAACCGGTCATAGTGCACGAGATATTTACCGTTATCTGTCTGATGCCGATATAGAAATGGAGTGTAAAGGCATTGCCGCAGGCGTTCGTTTGGAGCATCCGGCAGAACTTATCGATCAGATACAATACCACAATAAACAAGGAAGAGGTAAATATCTGCCCGCAGCGGAGTACAATTTCGTTACACAAGTTGAGGGACGAGGAGTTTATTCTTTCTGTATGTGTCCCGGAGGATATGTAATTCCGGCAGCTACCGCACACAAACAAATTGTCGTAAACGGTATGAGTCCGAGCAATCGCGGTACAAAATGGTCTAACAGCGGAATGGTTGTGGAAATACGTCCCGAAGATATTGATGCCGATAAATATGGATGCGACAAAGATGATGTACTGAAAATGATGCGTTTCCAAGAAGCTATTGAACATGATTGTTGGCAACAAGGCAACATGAAACAGACCGCACCGGCACAGAGAATGCAGGATTTCGTCAAAGGAAAATTAAGTTACGACCTTCCCAAAAGCTCTTATGCGCCCGGTCTTATATCAAGTCCGTTGCATTTCTGGATGCCAAAAATGATAGTAATCAGATTGCAGAAAGGCTTCGAAACATTCGGAAAATCATGCAAAGGCTTTTTGACAAACGAAGCAGTGGTTATTGCATTGGAATCGCGCACGTCCAGTCCGGTAAGAATAGTGAGAAACAATGACACCTTGCAACACATAAGAATAAAAGGTCTTTTTCCTTGTGGCGAAGGCGCAGGTTATGCCGGTGGCATCGTGTCGGCAGGCATTGATGGCGAGAGATGTGCAGAAATGGCAGCAGAATATACAAACCAATAATATATAAAATATCAACATACGGAAATTTTCTATATTTAAAACAAAGTGTAATTTCTATATTTGCCTAAAACAGTTGTTTAACTGCTGTTTTATAAAAGTTATGTTTTTGCGATGCAAAAGTTATGCTTTTACACGATAAAAGGATAACTTTCGGAAGATAAAAGTTATCCTTTTGTAAATCGGTAATATTTTTATTGTATTCTTATATAAATAAAAATATTTTACCATATATATAACAATAATTCGTAAATCTCTGTAAATCAATTATTAATATACTTATTGATAATATCTATAAAGATGTTACCGTATTTGTTTTTCTTAAATTCTCCTATGCCTGAAATCATACCGAACTCTTCTATGGTGGCAGGTTTTATGCTTGCCAAAGAATGGAGAACCTTGTCAGACAATACTATATATGCAGGAAAACCTTGTGCCGATGCTATTTCCATACGTTTATTTCTCAACGCCTCGAAAAGTTCTTTGTCTTCATTAATACTGTTGTCATAATCGGCATTCATGTTTCCGACAGACGTAAGATGAACTTCCGGGACTTTAATATTTGTTTCTTTTCTTTTTGCGTTTCTTTTGACTGATGACTTTCTGCTAATGCTAATTGTTTCATTTTCGCTTCTGTCTATCACTGCCAATTCTACATTCCTTTTTCCTCGCAACACATCCCAGCCGCTTTGTGTTATCTTTATTGTGTTGTTTTTGTTATATGCAATCTCTATAAATCCCATTTGCAGCATCTGCAATATGTAGTCATTCCAATCATCAGTGCTTATATCTTTTCCCACACCGTAAGTCTTTATAAGGTGATATTGGTTTCTTGTTACGTTGGCAGAAGCAATGCCTCTCAATATCTCTATCGCGGTGTTGGAACGTATTTGTTCTTTGGTTCTTGCTATTGCACTTAATACTTTCTGCACAATTATCGTACCATCGAATTTTCTCGGAGGGTTTCTGCAAACATCACAATTACCACAATCATGATCTGTTTGTTCTCCGAAATAGTTCAGGAGTATTCTTCTGCGACACACGTTTGCTTCTGCATATTCTCGCATACGTTGCAATTTGTCCATGTTTATCTGCATCTGACCGCTTTCTCTCGCAAACTGTGAAAGTTGAACAATGTCTGCAAGAGAATAGAAAAGTATTGTCTCAGCTGTTGAACCGTCACGTCCTGCACGCCCGATTTCCTGATAAAAACTTTCAATACTTTTAGGAAGATTATAATGAA
>CALGRN010000158.1 GCA_937880835.1 uncultured Prevotella sp.
CTTATCGGAGATATAAGCGCGAGACCATTGCCGGGTTTACCGCTTACAGCAACGGCTTCGCTCTTCGGTAATGCGAAAAGCAATGCGAGCAAGGAAGATATCGCATTGGGTATTATATATATGGTGTTGCAGTCGATAGGAAGCGGAACGATACTCTCATCGCTCAACAGTGGCATAAGAGAATACGTTATGATTGGCAATCTTACGCTTCTTCCGCAATGTCGAGAACTGTTCTCGCAGATGGAGAAACTCTATCACGTACATTTCAATATACCTAAATATTCAGAATTCTGTACGGCAATAGGAGCTGCACTTTATTATATCAACAAGAAAAGATGATATAATAATAAAATGTATTAATTTTGCATTTAAAACATGTTTAGAGCACAATCGGATGATTTCAGTAGAAGGATTGAAGGTGGAATTTGGCGTTAAGCCGTTGTTCAGTGATGTCAATTTCGTAATAAACGAACGTGACAGAATAGCCCTTGTGGGCAAAAACGGAGCAGGAAAATCCACAATGCTCAAGATATTATGCGGACAGCAAAAGCCCACAGAAGGCACTGTCGCCGTGCCTAACGACATCACAATGGGTTATCTTCCGCAAGTGATGCGTCTCCAAGACGATACTACCGTAAAAGAAGAAACGCGAAAGGCGTTTGCCGAAACGACAAGGATGAAAGACAGACTTGACGAAATGAACAGGCAGCTTGCAGACAGAAACGATTATGAAAGCGAGGAATATCTTGCTCTTGTTGAAAGATTTACGCAGGAACATGACCGATTTCTTATGCTCGGAGGAGAAAACTATGAAGCTGAAATAGAGCGTACTCTTGTGGGACTTGGTTTCACACGCAATGATTTTGAACGTCCCACGAGCGAGTTCAGCGGTGGTTGGAGAATGCGAATTGAACTCGCAAAGATACTGCTTCAAAAGCCTGATGTGCTTCTTCTCGATGAACCTACAAACCATTTGGATATAGAGAGCATACAATGGTTGGAGCAATTCCTTTCTCAGAGTGCAAAAGCAGTGGTGTTGGTAAGTCACGACCGCGCTTTCATAAACAATGTTACAAACCGCACGATAGAGATTTCATGTGGCAAAACAGAAGATTACAAGGTTAAATACAATGAATATGTTAAGTTGCGCGCAGAACGCAGAGAGCAACAGATACGCGCTTATGAAAACCAACAGAAAGAAATTGCCGATATAAAGGATTTCATTGAGAAGTTCAGATATAAGCCGACGAAAGCCGTTCAGGTGCAAAGCCGTATCAAACAGTTGGCAAAAATAGTTCCTATTGAGATTGACAACGTTGACAACAGTGCAATGCGCTTGAAGTTTCCGCCATGTCTTCGCAGCGGAGATTATCCCATAATATGCGATGAAGTCCGCAAAGATTATGGCACGCATAATGTGTTCGACCATGTTACGCTCACAATAAAGCGCGGCGAGAAAGTGGCTTTTGTGGGTAAGAACGGTGAAGGAAAATCAACACTTGTAAAGTGCATAATGGGTGAAATACCTTTCACCGGCACATTGAAAATAGGACATAATGTGCAAATAGGATACTTTGCGCAAAATCAAGCACAGCTTCTTGACGAAAGCAAGAGTGTTTTCGAGACAATAGATTATGTTGCGAAAGGAGACATAAGGCTGCGTATAAACGATATACTTGGTGCGTTTATGTTCGGAGGAGAAGCTTCGGAGAAGAAAGTTAAGGTGCTTAGCGGCGGGGAACGGAGTCGTCTTGCGATGATAAAACTGTTGCTCGAACCTGTAAACCTGCTTATTCTCGATGAGCCGACAAATCACCTTGACATGCAGTCTAAGGATGTATTGAAAGAAGCTATAAATGCTTTCACCGGCACGGCGATAGTAGTAAGCCACGACAGAGAGTTTCTCGACGGGCTTGTAACGAAGGTTTATGAGTTCGGAAATGGTAAGGTTCGTGAACATATTGGTGGCATATACGACTTCCTGCAAGCACGTAACATAGCCTCACTTAATGAGTTGTCAGGGCAAACGGCAGTGCAGACGGTGAAAGAAGAGAAAGTTCCGACAGCCAACAAACAGAGTTATGCCGAGCATAAAGAGCAGCAGAAGAAGCAGCGGAAGATAGAGAAAGCGGTGAAAGGGTGTGAAATCAGAATTGAA
>CALGRN010000159.1 GCA_937880835.1 uncultured Prevotella sp.
CACGTTAAATAACGGAAAATAAAACGAAAAAAGCAATGTAAAAATATTTTCAAGCAGTTGTATATGTGATTTATATCGCATATATAAAACAGCATTAAAAACTGTTTCTTAACACGGGATATACACATCTGTATATAATTATGTTATGAAACGTTTTTCAAAAGCTATCCTTTCATCATGCAAAACAATAACTTTTGCATGATGAAAGGATAGCTTTTGAAAGGCAAAACAATAACTTTTGAAAAGCCGTTCGTAACGTCTTGATTTTCGACGTCAGTCAAAGCATGACTTCATAGTGCTTTATGTATATATCGAAGTGTAATGCAATGTATTATTAAAAACGGCAAATCAACAACAAACGGCATATAAAACATCTTGTTTTAAAATGAATTAGTCGGAACGACGTTGATATACCGACATTTCTCAAACTTTTAAAATAAGTGCTGAAAATATAAAAAAAGAGAAAGAAATAATTGTATAGTTCCGAATTATTATTTACATTTGTGGCATAGAAAATTAATGTATGTAAAAATATGATAGATGTAAAAGCAACATTACAAGAGAGTGAAGAGCGTATGGAAATGGCTGCGATGTATCTTGAAGAGCAGCTTTCGCGCATTCGTGCAGGTCGTGCAAATGTGGCAATACTTGACGGTGTGAGGGTAGAATCTTATGGTTCTATGGTGCCGCTTAATCAAGTAGCCAACGTTTCCGTACCCGATCCTCGCACGATAGCCATACGTCCTTGGGACAAAAAAGCAATACGCGACATCGAAAAAGCCATAATGGATTCGGATGTTGGCATAACTCCGGAGAACAACGGAGAGATAATTCGTCTCGGAATACCACAACCGACAGAGGAAAGACGTAAGGAACTTGTGAAACAATGCAATAAAATCGGCGAGAAAACAAAGGTTGAAGTGCGCAACGTGCGTGGTGAACTGAAAGACAAACTCAAAAAAGCTGTGAAGGACGGATTATCGGAAGACAATGAGAAAGATGCCGAACTCGAACTTCAAAAGATACATGACAAGTATATAAAGAAGATTGACGACCTGCTTGCAGATAAGAACAAAGAAATTATGACCGTTTAAAATGTGATGATAATTCATTGCAAATGGTTACTTAATGTTTATTTATCATTGCATGCGCATACAGACAGATAATGAGAAATCGGTGCTTCCGAGATTTTGTTTGTGTCTGTATGCGCATTTCATTTTTAATTGAAAGTAGTTTTAAAGAATAGTATCTGCTCGTTCACACGCATCTGCAAGCCGGATGATTGGTTGCATGACTGCTTGTCGGAACATTGTTTTTCATTATAGTAATATGTTAGGATTAGTCATAAAAAATACAGGAAGTTGGTACACCGTAAAGACAGATGACGGACGACTTGTTGAAAGTAAGATAAAAGGAAACTTTCGGTTGAAAGGTATTCGCAGCACAAATCCGGTGGCAGTAGGCGACTGTGTAGAGATAGTGGAAAACAAAGAAGGCACTGCCTTTATAACTTCTATTGCCGACAGACGCAACTATATAATACGCAAATCACCTAACCTGTCTAAGCAAAGCCATATTATTGCTGCCAATATAGATCAGGCTTTTCTCGTTGTTACGGTCAATTACCCTCAGACTTCAACTACTTTCATCGACCGTTTTATTGCTTCGGCAGAAGCATACAGCGTTCCCGTATTCCTTGTTTTCAACAAAACAGACATCCTTTCGGATGATGAAGCACGCTATCAGCAGATGATGATGTCGCTGTATGAAACGGTTGGATACCGCTGTTTTCAGATTTCTGCCGTTTCAGGAGACGGAATAGAGCATCTGCGTCGGCTTCTTTCAGACAAGATAACGCTTCTCAGTGGAAATAGCGGAGTAGGAAAGAGCACGATAATAAACAAAATACTGCCTGATGCCTGTCTGCGTACTGCGGAAATATCTGATGCTCATAACACCGGAATGCATACCACAACATTCAGCGAAATGCTGCAACTGCCCGAAGGAGGATATCTCATAGACACACCGGGAATAAAGGGATTTGGCACTTTCGATATTGAACGTGAGGAACTGACGAGTTATTTCAAGGAAATTTTTACATTTTCCAAAGACTGCCGATTCAATAATTGCACACACACGCATGAACCCGGATGCGCGGTTATGAAAGCTGTCGAAGAACATTACATAGCAGAAAGTCGCTATCATTCTTATCTATCCATGCTCGAAGACAAAGACGAAAGCAAGTATCGCGAGGCTTTCTGATTATGCTTGCCGAAAAGGTTTCTATATGCTTTTGCATACATAATAAGCAGGCATTTAAATCACTTGTGTTAAACAAATAAAAATAAAACGAACATCTCTCATTGGATAATACAATGAGAGATGTTCGTTTTCGTTAGTTAAATGAATCTTTTACCTTTTATTTCTTTGCCTTTACAACGCCGTCAACGATATAGATACCTTTTGGCAGCTTGTCAAATTCGGTGTTTGTTTTAACTCCGCTTATGGTATATGTACCGCGCTTTGCCGATTCTTTGGCTACAGTTGCGTTTTCTATTCCCGTTAAATTTGCGGTTATAACCACTTCATTTGTACATACTTCTCCGTCTATGGCAATCGCTCCGTCCTCAACAATAGCGCCTGCAGGTGCGGTTATATCACAGTTTTTAAGTTGTATTTCCTTGAAGTCGAAGATACAACCTTCCAATCCGTTGTCTTGTGCCTTGACGCTTGCACCGTCTATGATCAAAGTATTCTTTTTATCCCATCCCGTTATGCCATACATGCCTGTTGAGGTTATTGAGCATCCGCCCGTGATAGTAATAGTTCCGCTTCCGCTTGCGAATATTCCGCAGTTATAACCACTCTTAAACTCCGCAGAACCGCCACCTGTTATGATAAGATTGCCATATATGGATAATGCAGCACTGTAATTGTTGCTTGATGCAATCTTGTTGCCGTTGCCTTTCAGAATAATTGTGTAGTTGTAAGACTTGTCCTTGTCCTGAAACCAAATTGGTATTTCTCCCATATTCTCCACTTCTATCACTGCATTATCAAGTGTCAGTGTGCGTGTTTCGGGGTCGTAGCTCACCTTTCCCGACTTTATCGCATCGCGCTTGATGTCCGAAAGGTCTTCGTCAGAGGTTAGAGCTACGTTTCCGATTGATACCAAATAATCTTCTGCCTGTGCAGGAAGTGTGAATGAGGCAATTAACAACGTGGCTATTGCCATAAAAATGTTTTGTAATGATTTTCTTTTCATCTTTCTTGTGTTTTTAAGTTATTAATAATTAATATGATTTGTTCTGTTCTTTCTGCTTGTATAGTTAAAACGATGGCATTTCAATCATTAAAGAGGTTCTACATGTAATGTTGAGTTTGTCGCGCGTATTCTTACCCTGCAAAAGTAACATTTTAAGATTAAACGTCAAAATATTAATAAAAAAATAAGGTTTATGTTCTTTTATCGCTTTGCCTTTACAATGCCGTCAACAATATATATGCCTTTTGGCAGGTTGTCAAATTCGGTGTTTGTTTTAACTCCGCTTATGGTATATGTGCCGTGTTTTGCTGATGCAGTGTTTA
>CALGRN010000160.1 GCA_937880835.1 uncultured Prevotella sp.
AAAACACCATGAGCCGCTTCCGGGAAGTCCGTTCTCAAACTTAAAACATGCGCTTACAGTATCTTCTGCATCATATAAGCCGCTTCTGTTGGCGCAGATACCGTCAGCTTCCACTATAACGCCGAAGAAATATTGTAACAAATCAAGCTGATGAGGAGCTAAATCATAAAAATATCCTCCTCCTGATATGTCCGGTTGAATACGCCAATTAAGATTTTCTGTTTTCTTATAGTCCAAATCTCTTGGAGGACAGGAAAATCTTGTCTGCACATTAAGTATCTTGCCAATGACATTATTGTCTATGATCTGTTTAATGCGCTGAAAATAAGGAAGGTATCTGCGGTAATAAGCAACATAGCATGGAATGCCTGTCTGTTCGCTTATTCTGTTTATACGCGAGCAGTCATCATAACTTGCAGCAAGTGGTTTCTCTACATATACAGGTTTACCAGCCCGCATCGACATAATTGCAAAGGTTGCATGGCTTGATGGCGGAGTGGCTATATATACTGCGTTTACATCCGGATCGTCTATAAGTTCTTGCGCGTCCGTGTACCATTTATGTATATGATGACGTTCGGCGTAAGAACGTGCTCTGTCCTCATTACGGCTCATGACAGCTTCCACAGATGAACCTTCTACTTCGCTAAATGCCGGACCGCTCTTCCTTTCCGTCACATCTCCGCATCCTATAAATCCCCACTTTATAAGTTTCATATCTTCTTTTTCTCTTTTCTGTTATGTTTTCAACTTCCTATTTCGGACAGTTCAAGCCAACGCATACTTTTATTGTCAAGCTCTTCTTTCAAGATCGGCAATCTTTTACTCATCTCTGTAAGCTCATCTACACTCAGACTTCCTGAGCATAACATTTCCTCCAAATAGTTCTGCTCTTTTTCCAACTCCTCAATTTCCTTTTCGAGTCTCTCAAATTCCATTTTCTCTTTATATGAAAGACGCTTTCGGGTATCATTATGATAATCTTTCTTAGAGGGTTTGTTTTCGGAAGTCTTTATCTTCTCTTTATCTTCTTTACTATTTAAAGCATTCCATTGTCTATATTGTGTATAATTTCCCGGAAAGTCCTTTACTTCACCATTTCCTTTAAAAACAAGAAGATGATCTACTACCTTATCCATAAAATAACGGTCGTGGCTTACAACTATTACGCAACCGGGAAAATCTTCAAGATAGTTCTCCAAGATTTGCAGAGTTTGTATGTCAAGATCATTTGTAGGCTCATCAAGAACAAGAAAGTTCGGATTTCTCATAAGAACAGTACAGAGATACAATTTGCGTCTTTCACCACCGCTGAGTTTACTAACATAATTATGCTGCTCTTCACGTGTAAAAAGAAAATGTTGAAGCAGTTGCGAAGCCGTGAGATGTTTTCCGCCACCTAAATCTACATAATCGGCGATATTCGTTACTACATCAATTACCTTTTGTTGTTCATCGAATATAAGTCCTTCCTGCGAGAAATATCCAAATTTAACCGTTTCTCCTATATCGAATTTTCCGGAATCGATAGGAATATCTCCTATCAACATCTTTATAAATGTTGACTTTCCCGTACCATTGTTTCCTATGATACCCATCTTTTCGAACCGTGCAAAGTTATAATAGAAATCTTTCAGTATAATCTTATCACTGTATTTTTTTGATACGTATTGACATTCAAAAATCTTACTCCCTATATAAACGTTTTTAGATTTCAATCTAATCTGACGATCTTCTATCTTTTGCTTTGCCTTATTTTCAAGTTCGTAGAAAGCGTCCTCTCTGTATTTCGCCTTATGTCCGCGTGCTTGCGGTTGACGACGCATCCATTCCAATTCACGTCTGTATAAATTGTTCGCGTGTTGTATTTCTGCTCTTTTTGAGTCTATGCGTTCTTGTCTTCTTTCAATATAATAACCGTAATTACCTTTGTACGTGTATATTACTTTATCATCTAATTCCATTATGATATTGCATACGCGATCAAGAAAAAATCTGTCATGAGTAACCATAAGAATGGTTTTATTTCCCCTTGCAAGATATATTTCAAGCCATTCTATCATTTCCAAATCCAAATGATTGGTAGGTTCATCGAGTATAAGGAAATCAGGTTCTGTTATAAGCACGTTAGCCAATGCGACACGTTTTTGCTGACCGCCACTCAGTTCTCCTATTCGCTGTTGCAAATCACCGATTTTCAACTGTGTCAATATTTGTTTTGCTTTAATCACCAGTTCTTCATTTCCATGATGATTAAAGCAAGCGTCAAGAACGCTTTCATTTGGATTAAATTCGGGTATTTGTTCCAAATAACCAATTTTCAAGTCATTCTTATATATAATATTACCCTTGTCATATCCTTCCCTACCTGTAAGAATTGAGAGTAATGTTGTTTTTCCAGTGCCATTCTTGGCAACAAGACCGACTTTCTGTCCTTCTGCGATGCTGAAACTCAAATCCTCGAATAACAATTTAGCACCGAAAGTCTTTGTCAGTTTCTGTACATCTAAATATGGTATCATTCTTTCAACGATTCATTTATCTTATCTATATAATCAAGAACATCATCTTTTCCTGTACGTTTTTCGGCACTTGTTATGAAATAAGGAGGCAATTCTTCCCATTTGTCTTTTAGTTTTTCCATCCACAATTCCGCCTTATTCTTAACTTTTGAACCTGCCACTTTGTCTGCTTTTGTGAATATTATGGTAAACGGAATACTGCTTTCTCCTAACCAGTCTATGAAATCACGATCTATTTTCTGTGGTTCTATACGTATATCTATCAATACAAAAACATTAACCAATTGTTCTCTTTGCAGTATATACTGTGTTATCATTTGGTCAAGTTTCTTCAACATAACCTTAGAACGCTTGGCATATCCATATCCTGGCAAATCAACAAGATACCATTCATTATTGATTATAAAATGATTTATAAGCAATGTTTTTCCCGGTGTAGAAGAGGTCTTTGCCAAGTTTTTATGATTACAAAGCATATTTATAAGACTTGACTTTCCCACATTGGAACGTCCTATGAATGCATATTCCGGTTTATTATCCTGCGGACACTTATTCACCGTTGCACTGCTTACAACAAATTCAGATTTCTTTATATCCATTAATATTATATGTGCTATAATTAAATTATACTTTATGGCGTAGTTTTAACTCCGGTATTTTTATCTTATCGCCTTCTTTGACTTCTTTTATACCACCATTTATAACTTCCAAGTAACATTCCATACCGTTACCGAGAAATGTTTTAGATATGGATTTTAAAGTCTGTCCTTTTTTTACTACAACTATTTCGTGAACACCTACTATACGGTATGCACCGGTACGCACACGTGCATCAAGCTTATCATATTTATCTGAGTCGAAACCGGAAGACGAATTGTTCTTTACTTTTTGCGGTTCTTTATTTTCTTCCGACTTTTTATTTATCTTTTCAGTTTTCTTTACCTTGCTGATAGTTTCATTAGATCTTTCCTTTTTATCCTCTGTCGGTTTATTTATGTTGTGTTCTTTTTGTTCCTTAAATGCAATATTAGTTTTGTCCTTATTATCTTTTGTGATATTCTGTCCTATAAAAAAGCCAATCAGTCCTGATACTATCATAATAAGAAAACATAATACAAACATTTTTAGCCATGAATGTTCTTTTGCTTTTGTTTCTTCCGTATGATTTTCTTTTTCTTCTCCGCAAACAAAATCTACTATCTGATGCTCTTTTTCTTCTTCTGTATAATGTGTATCTTCCTCAATATATTCTTCTGATAATGGCTGCGTATCCAAATTATTTTTATCTGTATCTATTTCTTTTTCTTCATTAAGAGGAACGATAACGGCTTTAGATTGTTCTTCATGTACAGCACATTCCTTATTATCCAAATCATTATTTTCAGATTCTATTTGAGTATTTTCTACATGTTGTTTTTCTTCAACGTCAACAGCCTCAATATCAGAAATGTCAACGCCTTCATTTATAACTACGGTGTCAAATTGCGAGAAAGGTTTATTTACAAAATCACGAATAATGCTATCAGGAGTGAAATTTATCTTATCACGTCCTTCTATAATAATCCTTTCTCCCGTATTTACATCTACACTCTCACGATTTTTTACTGTTGTTACTTTGAAAGTTCCTAACCCTTTTACCTTCACAAGTTTTTCATTGTGTAAACCTTCATTCACAACATCAAACAAAAGCAATATGAAATTTTCTGCTTCCTTTTGCTTTAAATCGTGCTTTTCAGCCAATATCTTGGCAATATCCTGTATTTTAGTCATCTTCAACCCCTCCATTCTTTAATTTTTCTTTAAGGGAAAATAAAGAAAATTAGAGAATTTCTATAATTTTT
>CALGRN010000161.1 GCA_937880835.1 uncultured Prevotella sp.
ATGTCTCTACATGCTGATTGGTGACGTATATATTATATCCTGCATGTAGGGACGCGCCCTGTGCGTGTCCGGATTGCCATGTGCCTGTATGTATTTACAACAATATTGCGTGTGTAAGTTTATTGGTGTCGGACAGACACGGGGGCTGTCCCTACATGCGGTCATAATTAAATCTTTCGGATTGAATTAATCGAACTCAGGTTACTTTATATATCATTGAAAATCAAGAAATTAAAAATGAACTTTCAAGAGTTATTGTTTTGCATCGCAAAAGCTATTGTTTCATGCTATGAAAGTTATCCTTTTGCATTGCAAAACAATAACTTTTGAAAGATGTCTTATATACTTATTCTTTTCATATACAATTAACGTGAGTTCATGGAACTCACGTTAATCAGCACTTTAAAGTTGCAAACAAACCTCACCATTCATCAAATTATCGTGCAATTACAATTCGCCGGACTCATGTTGATTAAACACCAACACAATCACGAAAGTCCTACAATCTTGCCGTCGATAACATCTATGCGTTCTGCTTGCGGACTCTTTGAAAGTCCCGGCATGCGCATTATCTCGCCTGCAACGGCAACTATCATCTCAGAACCAGAGTTTATGATGAAGTCTCGTATAGTAATGTCGAAGTCAGTAGGTACACCATACTTCTTGGCATCATCGGAGAAAGAGTATTGTGTCTTAGCTATGCACACCGGAAAATGTTGAAGCTCCATCTCTTCTATACGTTTTAGGCTCTTCATTGCTGCCGGTCTTACCACGACATCGTTTGCTCCATATATGTTTTTAGCAACCTTTTTCACCTTTTCCAATACAGAGTCGCCGTCTTCGTAAGCAAACTTCAATTCCTCAGAAGGATTTTCCTCTATCGTCTTTACCACAAGTTCGGCAAGTTCTTCCGCACCTTTTCCGCCGTCGGTGTATGCCGTGTTTACGGCAAATCCCACTCCTAATTCTTCGCAACGTCTGCGAACAATGTCAATCTCATCATCGGTATCGAAACCGTATTTGTTAAGACATACGACAACACTCTGACCGTATTGTTTCAGATTTTCTATATGCTTATCCATATTTGCAAGCCCTTCCGTAAGTCCTTTTGCATCGGGTTTGGATATCTC
>CALGRN010000162.1 GCA_937880835.1 uncultured Prevotella sp.
CGCTGTGGGTGATAGGTCTGCTGACGTTGCTCAGTGGCATCGTGGGCATCTCGAACATCATGCTCATCACCGTGAAGGAACGAACCCGAGAGTTTGGCGTAAGAAAAGCCATCGGCGCCAAACCTTGGTCGATACTGAAGCTCATCATCACCGAGAGCATCATCATCACCTCGTTCTTCGGCTATATCGTAATGGTCTGCGGCGTGGCGGCAAACGAAATCATGGACGCAACCATCGGCCACACCACCGTAGATACCGGACTGTTTAAAGCCGCCATGTTTGTGAACCCTACAGTGGGCCTCGGCACCTGCATCGGCGCCACCATCGCCATCGTCATCGCAGGCACCATCGCCGGACTCATCCCAGCCATCAAGGCTGCAAGAATCCGACCGATAGAGGCGCTGAGAGCGGAGTGATTACAATTAATAATTAATATAGGCTATGCGATTAGATTTAGATACATATAAAGAGATTCTCGACACCATCACGAGGAACAAGAGCCGCAGTCTGCTCACGGGCTTCGGCGTGTTCTGGGGCGTGTTCATGCTCGTGGCTCTTATTGGAGGAGGCAACGGATTGAAAGAAACGTTGCAGAAGAACTTTTCCGGTTTTGCCACCAACTCTGCCGTAGTGTTTGTTCAACCTACTACGAAGCCATACAAAGGATTGCGCAAAGGGCGTAATTGGAACTTGGTTTACAAAGATGTAAGGCGTCTTAAAGAGCATGTACCGGAGCTTGATGTGGTTTCACCGGCATTGTCGAAATGGGGCAGCAGTGCTGTTTTCCAAGACAAGAGAACTTCTTGCGTAGTAAAAGGTTTGCAGCCTGACTATGCGAAAGTGGAAGAACCTAAGCTCTTCTACGGTCGTTATATTAACGAAATGGATATGAAGCAAGGCAGGAAAGTCTGCGTAATAGGTAAGAAAATATATAAGAATCTGTTTCCGAACGGTGGCGATCCCTGCGGAAAGATGATACGCATAGACTCTATATATTATAATATAGTAGGAGTGGATTACAGTTCCGGAAAAATGAATATAAACGGAAGTGCTGAGGAAAGCGTGGTAATACCGCACTCAATGATGCAGCAGGCTTATAATTATGGTAACGATGTGCATCTGATTTGTGTTACGGCGAAGAGCGGAGTCGTTCTAAGCAATATAACAGACAAGATAAGGAAGGTTATAGCGGATGCACATACGGTAGATCCTACCGACGATACGGCAATAACGATATTCAACACTGAGGTTATGTTCGGCATGGTTGACAATCTTTTCAAGGGCGTTAATTTCCTTGTATGGCTGGTGGGACTCGGAACATTATTTGCCGGAATAATAGGCGTATCTAACATTATGATGGTGACGGTGCGTGAGAGAACCACAGAGATAGGCATACGGCGTGCAATCGGAGCTACACCGAAGAATATTCTTTCGCAGATAATAAGCGAGAGCATTCTGCTTACTGCGGTAGCAGGAATGAGCGGTGTCATCTTCGCTGTGGTAATATTGCAGATGCTCGAAGTGGGCAACACGACAGACGGAATAGTTTCCGCTCACTATCAGGTTGATTTCTGGACTGCCGTAGGTGCAGTTGCATTGCTTTGCGTTCTCGGAGTTGCTGCGGGGCTTGCGCCTGCTGCAAGGGCTATGAGTATAAAACCTGTGGATGCGATGAGAGACGAATAATGATGCGGAACAGGTTGCAATATAAGTGGTTCGTGCGTCAACATGATGAGAAACGGTTGAGTCTCTGCAATGAGAAACAGATATAAAATAAAAGTATAATAAAGATATTAACGGCATGTCGCATGTAGTAAACGAGTTAGATTTATTGACATATACGTCGAGAGACAATAAGTTTGCTGTCGTGTGTTGTGCATTACGAATTATGAATTGAAAAGGATATGAAACGTTATTTCAAATTTATCGTGGCAGCAGTTATTGTTCTTATATTCATAGGAACGTTTGTTTTCCTTTGGATGAAATCGTTGCCTAAGCCGACAGAGTATGAAGAATTCACTCCGAAAGTTGCCGACATAAGCAAGACAACCGTGCTTACGGGTAAGATAGAACCGCGCAATGAGGTGAATGTGAAGCCGCAAATATCGGGGATTATAACTGAAATACTTAAAGAAGCGGGCGATATGGTGCAGGCAGGAGAAGTGATAGCGAAGGTCAAGGTGATACCGGACATGGGAATGTTGAGTTCTGCCCAAGCGCGTGTAAGGCTTGCTGCTATCAACGTGAAGCAGGCGCGTACCGACTATGAACGTGAGAAGGTGCTTTTTGACAAGGGCTTAGTTTCTGCCGATGAATATGAGAAGATACGTCAGGTTTACAATCAGGCACGCGAAGAAGTGTCTGCTGCCAACGACAATTTGCAGGTGGTGCGCGAGGGCGTTTCAAAGAGCAATGCTGCCGAAAGTTCTACTCTAATACGTTCTACCATAAGCGGATTGATTCTTGATGTTCCGGTAAAGGTTGGCAATTCCGTTATTCTTTCTAACACGTTCAACGACGGAACGACGATAGCGAGCGTGGCGAACATGAACGATTTGATATTCAGAGGCAACATAGACGAGACGGAAGTGGGGCAGCTCGTAACGGGAATGACAATGAAAATAACGATAGGCGCGCTTCAAAACATGCATTTCGATGCCAATCTCGAATACATTTCGCCGAAAGCTGTTGAAAGTAACGGAGCCAATCAGTTTGAAATAAAGGCTGCCGTAAGAGTTGCGAAACAGGGCAGTATAAGAAGCGGATACAGCGCAAATGCCGAAATCGTGCTTGCAAGCGCAAAGCATGTGCTGACCATTCCGGAAAGTGCGATAGAGTTCAAGGGCAGTGAAGCCAGCGTATATATAATAAAAGGTGAGGGAAAGAACAAGACGTACGAACGCCGAAAGGTTGTAACGGGACTCAGCGACGGAGTGAACATAGAGATTAAAAGCGGAATAACGGGCAAGGATAGGGTGCGAGGTCCGAAGAAAATAAAAGACAGTGAATAAGCCGATATGACTTAAAGTATTGTCCGTTCACGTATGATTGACAATGAACCCGAATACGAAATGAGTATTCGGGTTCATTGTTTATTTTTATTTGCGAAACAATATAACGTGATATTTGCACTCCATCTGCGAAAACAAGTTGTATTTTCTATACCGAATTTGTTCTATTCCTACTCATTTATATTAACGTGAGTTCGATGAATTAATTTACAAACAACATGGTTTTTACATACCCAAACAGTTATTAGTTTAAAGTTTGTCAGAATACATTGCATAGCTCTGCAACATAC
>CALGRN010000163.1 GCA_937880835.1 uncultured Prevotella sp.
ACCGTAGGTTTACGGCTTGGGGTAAGGTCGGATTTGCCATTTGGGCTAATGATTATATGGAAGCAACATATAACCGTTACGGCATTCGTGACACGAAACTTATTGTTGATGGTAATTGTGTATTTCATAGCAATGTCAATAATATTCCTGTTAATCACAATCGTATGATTAATTCTTGGGGAGATTACGCCCATTATCTTCGCAGTAATGTATGGTATATGAAATCTTTTGTAGAACCGGGGAATAAACTGTTGATATTTGATACTGATAATAACAGAGGAATTGTAGATTTCAATCAAGAACGCGATTATAATATTCAGTACGTCATTACTGATTACAAAGGTAATTCAAAGACTTATTCGTTTGTTGTAAGAGGTAAGAAAACAGCGTTTGACAGAGTTGCACATACTCATCCCATGCGAATGTTAGGATGGGACAGAATGAATACTTTTATGCTTCCGGGCGTAAGGCTTGATATAAGACAAGGACTTCTTGCTCGTAATGAGGAGTTGAAACCAAAAGTAAAGATAGATAAAAACGGTATTTCAGATGTATATAGATTTCAATCATCATCAATGCCGTTGTTTGATTGGGCTAACGTAAGCATTCGCTTGAAGAAACATGTAAAAGATGTCTCAAAGCTATATATAGAGAGTTACAGGGGCGCTTCGAGATATATGGGAGGTTATTATAATAATGGTTGGGTGACAGGAAAAATAAGGGAACTTGGTGCTGAATATCGTTTGGCTTACGATGAACGTCCTCCTATAATAAATCCTGTAAGTCAATCTTCTTGGAATACGAGCAATATAATAACAATAGGAATGACAGATGCCGAAAGTGGTGTTCAATCCTACAAAGCATATATAGACGGAAGTTTTGTTCTTTTCGAGGATGTTCCTAAAAGTTCTTGGGTTCGTTGTAAACTGAAAGACACTCCCTTGATTAAAACAGGAAAGCCGCGAACATTGAAGTTTATTTGTTCTGACAATAGAAATAATCAGAAGATATTTACAACGAAAATAATATATTGAGAAACTGAGTTCGGTATAAGAACTCAGTTTTTTTATTGTATTACATAAGATTCGTTTCGTTTTTTATTTATCCGTAAAAATACATATATAAAATGCAACCTGCTCGCTGAGGCTGTTCATAATCAACGAATATGGTAATGTAACGTGAGTTCGATTAATTCAATCCAAAAGATTTAATTATAACCGTTAAAAGTCGGAAAGTGAACAGACACGCAATATTGTTGTAAATACATACAGACACGTGGCAATTCAGACACGCACAGAGCGCGTCCCTACATGCAGGATATAATATATACATCATAATAAGCATGTAGGGACAGACCCGGTGTCTGTCCGATAAATGTATAACAACACCATCTCGTATCGGTATAGTTACTAAAAACATTTCGAAGACAGAAACAACGACCTTTATATTTTGCTCATTTGGTGAAAAGGTCACTGTTTAATTGCTTTTTAGAGCTACTAAAAACGTTTTGTCATACAAACTGTACTATAAATACGCGATACTCATCAAATTATAATTCTTGCGATAATCTTATGAATAATGAGTTTTTTATAACTTTAAATTATTAATTAATCTGAGTTTCTGAAACTCGCATTAATGCAGGTGAAAATAAACAGTTTACAAAAGTTATTGTTTTGTGTTCTAAAAATTATCCTTTTGCAATGCAAAACAATAACTTTTGAAGTACGTTTTAATATCTTTATTACAATGTTATATAAAGTAAAGTTTCAAGATTATTCGTATGTATGTTGCAGCGTTATACAATGTATTCCGACAAACCGCAAAAAAATAACTCTTGTTGTATAAAAGCTGTGTTATTTGAAAATGAATTCATCGAATTAAATGTAAAATATAACCGTTAAAGTTGTCTTGTGCAGCAATTATGATTTCAGAATTAACATTATTCATTATTATATGTTCTAATATGAAATAAAAGTAAGAAAAAAGCGTTATAGTTAAATATTTTAATCAAATAAGAATATGAAAAAACATTTATTGGCAGTAATTTTATTATCTTTTGGCATGGCTGCGTCAGCCTGTACCAATTTCATCGTTGGTAAAAAAGCATCTACCGACGGTTCTGTAATATGTACCTATAATGCCGATGATTACGGGATGTTCATCGGATTATGTCATTTCCCCGCAGGTAAACATGCTAAGGGAGAAATGCGCAAGATT